>WFZN01000001.1 GCA_015489555.1 Candidatus Dojkabacteria bacterium
GTTATGCACACAGCTTTTACAGTATCTTGACGTTTTAGCATCTCAAAGGTGGTAAGGCTGCCGTCAAATAATTTTTGTTTCCATTGCCATACTTCAAAGATTATTCCATTAAAAACTTTTTTGGCGTGTTTTGGTATTTTGGGCATCATTGTTAGTGGTTACATTAAGGAGACCTTATAAGGTAGTATATTTTACCAGCTTACTCACACTATAAAATTTAGTGATTCGAATCTAGATTACATCGAAGTAGCCGAAATTACTACCTTATTTTTGATAAATGTATACAACGTTGATGAATATTTAATAGATAAAAACGATGTAAAAGAGGTAATATGGGCAAGTTTTGATAAAGCTTTAACTCTTTTAATGGCCGAAGAGGTTAAATTATTAGTTAAGGTAAAGAGGTTTATTGAGAAATTAGAATAAACGTTAAGATTGCAGTTAGGTAACTTTCTCTATCTACTTTTTAGTGAACTGGTAGGGAAATTAAGGTTAAGGGCTTGTCGCCGTTATTGTTTTAGAAGGCTTTCAATAGTTTGCTGAATCCTCTCTACCGTTGGTATTAACCTGTTCTCAATCTCCTTATTATACGGATGAGGAAGGGATGGAAAATGTAATGTTTTTGCTTGCTCTAATACACCCTTTGGTAGGTTCTCTACAATATGTTTTAAAAGCCATGCTGCTGTAGTGCCATGCCCTTCTTCTATTACAAGCAATCTTTTAGTGTGTTTTACAGATTCAATAATGGGCTTAATGTTAAGTGGTTTTAAAAACGGTGTTTCAAAAAATGTTATTGTATCTTTATCAAAATAAGTTAGGGCTTGCAAAACGCGTTTGGTTATGCGTCCATAACTTACTATGGTAAGCTGGCTACCTTGGGTGTATTGTACGGGGTGATAAGGTTTAAGTTCTATATTTGGATTAAATTCTTCTTGTTCTTGATGCAAAAGCTTGTGTTCAAGTAAAAACACTGGTGCAGTATGAATATTTTTTAGGGCAAAATCTGTTAAAAAGTATGCTTGATTTGGGCTTGATGGGTAGAAAAGTTTTATGTAAGGTACTTCTAAAAACATGTACTCTAAACTTTGGGAGTGGGTTGCACCGTACCCCCTTCCAGAATGTAGTACTGCTCTAAATACTATGTGTGTACTAAATTGCCCTGCTGACAAAAACGGTATTTTGGCAGCTTGGTTTATTACTCCATCAATTGCGTATAAAATAAAATCAAAAAAACTTACTTCAACTATTGGTAAGTACCCTGCCATGGCAAGGCCTGCTGCTATGTTTACTGTTGCAAATTCTGATATTGGGGTATCATACACCCGGTTTGCGTATTCTTTGTAAAAGCCTTTGAATAATCCTCCGTATCCCCCCCATATCTGTACATCTTGGCCAAGTATTACAATTTTATCGTTTGTTTTAAGGTTTTTACTTATTGCTTGTTTTATTGCATCAATATAGGTGATTTTTGCCATAGTTTAAGTACTTCTTCTAATTTAGGGTCAGAATCATTATATGCTTTTTTAAATGCTTCTTCTATCCTGTTTTTGGCTTTTTGTATAAGTTGGGCAAGTTCCTCTTTTGTTATTACAAACTCTTTTATTAGTTTTTGGGCAAAAGTTTTAATAGGATCACGCTCTTGCCACGTGCTTATCTCATTATGGGTTCTGTAATCACTTATTTTTTCATTTACAGAGTGTTTATTAAAGCGGTAGGTTTGGGCTTCTACAAACACAGGTTGTGGTTTTTTACTGATTTGCTGGCGTATTTTTACAAAGGTGTTGTAAACTTCTTCTATGTTCATTCCATCAACCTTATAGGTTTGAATGTTGTACATTTTGGCAACCCCTTCTGCTATGTCTTTTGTAGCAAGTTCTTTTGAGATATGTGTAGATTGGGCGTAAAGGTTGTTTTCACACACATAAATTATGGGTAGTTTCCATAAAGAAGCAATATTTACAGACTCGTGAAAGAGCCCTTCTGCCATAGCGCCTTCTCCAAAGTAGGTGACTACTACTTTATCTTTTTTGGAAAGTTTTTGAGCTAGTGCAATACCTGTTGATATTCCAATATTTGCGGCAACTATACCGTTTGATCCCCAAAAACCTTTATCTTTTGCAAAAAGGTGCATATTTCCAGAAAGGCCAGCACTATAACCTGTGGCTTTGCCTAATATTTCGGCAAATATCTTGTAAGGTTCTAACCCTTTGGCAAGCATTATATGGTTTGGGCGGTGAGATGCAGTTACGATATCGTGCTGTTTTAAAGCCGCAATACTACCTACAGCTACGGCTTCTTGTCCAATAGCAAGATGCATTGTACCTGTAACTATTTTCTGTGTATATAAACCTTTGGTAAAGTACTCAAATGCTCTAATTAAAAGCATTTTATACAACCAGTCTTTGTATACGGCGTTTTGCATTTTCTAAAATGTTAATGTTATTGCTGGCAGGCGTTTGTTGGGCCTGATTATTTGGTGCGTTTTGAGACATACCCCGGGGGGTATATTGGTTAAAGTATAGGGTTTTTATGTCTTTATTGGTAAGGATTATGGCGTTTATTTGACGGGCAAATTCTGTAGCTTCAGCTTTGTTCATAACTTTACCAGTTTTTGGATTCCAAAGGGTTGTCATTACTGTTAATGGTAAATAGCCTAATACCTGCATTAAAGCTAAAGAAAGTTCTGTGTGGCCATCACGGGCTTTAAGTCCATTTTTGTGACCTACAAATACCCTAAAGTGGCCAGGTAGTACAAGTTTTGAAAGTATACTTTGTTTGTTTTTGGCGTGCTCTACAAAGGTTTTAATTAAATTTACCTTGTCATTAATTCGGGAGCCAGTTTTTTGTATCTTTAAATCAACAAACAAAAAGCGGGTATATTTAGGTTGCATTCTGTATTTACGGGTAAGTTTTTTGAAAAATACTCCTACTTCGTCTAGCACAGGCTTTATTTTTATGGTTTTCGCAATTTCAGATGAAATATAAAGTGCAGGGTTGGTAGCAGAATACTGTTTAAAGAGGGTGTAATCTTTGGGAGTAATAATTTGTGCAGGAATTACTAGTGCATATTCGTTTTCACCTTTATGATAAATAATAAAATATCTGTATTTTTTAAGGTTTTGAATGTCTAAATTTGTGACATTGGTGTCCATAAATTAAGTATACACCATTTTAGAAACGAGAGGCATAGAGTGTGTGGTTTGTGACACAGGCTTATAAAGAAGCAGCCTATACGGTAAGGGTTTTTAGGAGTTTTTTAGCTTTATCACGTAGTTTTCGGATTTTACTTGTAATAAGTGGGGATTTATTGAATTTTAAGTTTATAAATGCCTCAAGGTGTTCAATAAATTCAAGCAAATAATCTGGAGTTTGTAGAAGTTTCTTGGTATAGGAATCTTCCCTTTTGCCGGTTTGTCGAAGGCCCGGGTAATGGAATGCGCATACCCGTTTATTTTGCAGTTTCTTATTAAGATATGCTTCTAACCCTCTTCCAAGATGTCTTATGTTACGTTCTTTAACAAGTTTAAGAAAAAGAGATTTTCTAATGGCTCTTTCCCCGCTAAGGTACTTAAATATGTAAAGATCTTTATCCCTTATTGCTATAACCATGTCTGCAAGATCCTTAGTAATGTAAGTTAAAGGATATAAAATATGTTCCTTTCTAATAGATATTAAATCTGCATCTACGAACATTATTACATCATATTTAGCAGCTTCTGCACCTTCTAACATAGCGTAGGCTTTGCCTTTGTTTTGAAAAAGATGGATTATTTTAAAAGTAACAGGGTAATTTTTCTTCGTTATATGCAGGGATGATTATTGATGCGTCTAGCATGGGCTTATTATGTCAATATTTTAATCTGTTTTTCAACCTCTTCTAATTCTTTCACAAAATGATTTAATCCTTCTCTGTAAAAATTTATATCTTTAATGTTTATGCCAAGATCGGCAAAAATTTCATAAGGGGTTTTGTCTGTACCATGTTTTAGGTATTCTAATATAGCGTTTTTAAAGTTTTTGTCTTTATAGTATTTGGTAAGTAAGCTTTGGGCAATAATTTGTCCGCTTGCATAAGAATATACATAGAAAAAGTACCTAATATGGTGCCAGGCTACCCAGTGAGCTTTTTCATATTCTGTAAAATGAGTGTGATCTCCCATATAACTTTTCATATGTTTTTTAAAAAGGTTATTAAATTCTTCTTTTGATATATAACCTGTTTTTGCAAGTTTTTGGTGTATTTCTAATTCAAAGTTGTAGAGGGCAAGCTGTCTAAAAAATGATGATACAAAGTCACTTAGTTTTTCAAAACACAGTAAAAATCGGGTTTTAGGGTCTGTTACTGTGTTTATTAACCTGTCACGTACTAGGCCTTCAAAGAAATTACTTGATACTTCCGCTACCGCAAGTGATAAAGAAGTATACAAAGGGCTTTGGGTTTTGTTTATAAGTGTGTGATTAATAGCATGACCAAGCTCATGGGCAAAGGTAGTAAGGCTTGTTACCGTGTCTTTGTGATTTAAAAGTATGTACACTGGAGCATCTACATTACCGACTGTGCAAAATGCACCACCTCTTTTATTGGGTCTAGGGTAAACATCTACTCTACCCTCTTCTATTAGTTGTTTGGCAATTTGATATGTGGTGTTATCAAAGTCTTTTAGGGTTTTATAGATAAATTTTAAGGCTTTTTGCCAGCTAAATTTTAGGTCAAGTTTACCAACGTTGGCTATTCTATCGTTGTAATAAAATTTTTTAACGCGCAAAAGTTTTTGTTTTAACCTGTAAAATCGGTGGGAGTACTCTAAAAACTCTTGGTGTACTTTTCGTAATGTGTCAACAAAGTCTGTATCTACCATATCTTTTAGTAGTGAGGGTTCATCAGGCCGCCTAAATCCTCTAAGTTTTAATGATACTTTGTGAGTATATAATATTGCGTTGAGTTCTTCGGTGGCCACATCAGCGTATTTATGGTGTGCTTTGCTTATTTTTTGTGTAACATAACGTCGTAGTTTATTATTTCTTTCGTGTAAGTATTTTGAGGCTTGGTTTATGGGAAGCGTTTGTTTTTTACCGTTTATAGTAATTGTAATGGTTTCGCGGTTTATAAATTTTTGTACCATTTGTGTCCAGCGTGTGTAGGCTGAGGTTGATAAAAGGGTTATTATATTTTCTTCCTTTTCAGAAAGCATGTATTTACCCTCTTTAAATAGCTGCTTTAAAAAGGGGTGATATTTGGCAAAACGTTTGTTGTTAAGTATCTTTTTTTGACGCTGTTTTGGAGTTTTGGCAAGTTTTATGGTGTAAAAGCGTATTAAATTGGCTATTTCTGTTGTAATCTCTTCTGCTTGATTAAGCCTGCGTTGAATCTTTTCGTTATTAAGATTAATAGCATGTGATAAATAAAAGTAGTAATATGGTAAGTGCCCTGAATTTTTAGATAGGTTTAACGCTTCATAGTCTTTAAGGCTCTCATATAGTAGTTTATCGTTATTAACAAAGTCTTTACCCTTGTACTTTTTAACAAAACGATTAGCTAAAGCTTTAGCGTGTTTTAGGTCTTTTTGTATTTGGGGATCGTTTAGGGATGTGTAAAGGGGGGTTAGATTCCAGGTGTGGGTGGTTATCTTTTTTGGTTTAGATGCCTTTGCCATTGTTGGGTAAGTTGTGAGTTTATTCTGGAAGATCGTATTGGTTTTTCAGTTAACAACTTTATATATGATTCTATCGTATCTGCCTCTATAGTTGTGTGTTTGGCCCATTTATGAAGAAATCGTATGCTTGGCCCCTCATTTAGGTATTCGAGTATTAGTGAGTACCATCTTGTTAGGGCTTTCGTATTTTGGGCGGTCTTTAGATCAAGGGATCGTAGAATCCTGTAAGGTGATTGTAAGAAATGTTTTAAGATGCTGGACACCTTTTTTGTAAATCCGTTTTGGGTAAGCTTTCTATGGTAGCTTGCTTCTTGCCAGAATGAGTAGGCGCGTTTTAGATTATAATTTTTGTAAAAGTTTTCTCCCAGATTGTTTATTATGTATCTTTTGTACAGTTTATCTTGCTGTATATGCAAAATAACGCCAGTTCTAAAAGCAGATGGCTTTGTGTAAGATGTGACAAAACTAATTTCGTGAGTGTTTAATAGTTTTGGAGGTACGTTTTTTAACGTACGTATATCTGGAAACAATACCCCAAGTAAAAGTTCATAGGTCTTATCTTTAGGAACAGTTAGATATTTTGTGTTATTAAGGCTAAGCCACATATGGTAAAGCAGCCCTGGCATTGTTAAGGGATTATACACGGATTGGTGAGTGCTAACGACTTGATGTACATAGCGAACGAGATTTAACAGACCGTGTGCGATGTTTATAGTTACAAAAAGGGGGGGGTAGCTCCGAGTTGGGGGTTTATTATCTGAATTATCGTATACTCCGCGCAAGTATCCAAAATGCTCTATCAAACTCAAGCCAGCTAACACCGGTTTTTTGACAGGCCTTAATCCATAGTTGTGAAACCTTTTTAAGGTTTTTCTTTTTGTAGTCGCTATCATTAATAAAATTCCATTTGTGAGTTGCTCTTAATTTGTGCCGATCAATTGGCATTTGTAACTGGTTTATGTCAGGATATTTAAGCTCTAATGTATTTGCTGTAGCTCTAAAGGCCAAAAAAGTGGTTTTATCGCCAAATCCTTTAAATTGTTTTAAAGACTGTATAACCTCTTTAGCTTTGGATTTTTTAAATATATTAAGTACATTGCCATTGTATAGGTTTTTAAGTAGATTTGTGTTGTATTTAAAGTATCTTGCTGCATTATTTGGCCATCTTAGGTGAAGATAGTTTTTAAGAGTTAGGGCTAGTTTTTCCGTATCTGTTTTTACTACGTACTCAAGGTTCAAAAAAGTAGGTATATCTTTAATTAGCTGTAGAAACCCCTTGTAAAGGATTGTACTTTTCATGCCGTAGTCTACCGATGTTGTGAAAAATATAAAACGGGCTTTGTGCTCGTCAGTTAAGTTTTGGGGAACCCAATCTTCAACGTTAATCCGCTGGTCAAATGGAGGAAAATGCTTTCTAAAACGGGGTATTACGGTTTTTATAACCGAGATTGGAGAATTTGTATCAAGCCAGTGCATATGGGATTATAAGATTATTATCAGTTCCCTACGGATGTGCATACTTATGTTGCGTTGATAATGTAGTGTTACGGGTAGTGGTATAATAC
>WFZN01000002.1 GCA_015489555.1 Candidatus Dojkabacteria bacterium
CAGTAGCATCAACAAAATTAAGTAATATGCGGCTGGCTTTTTTTGCCCCCAAACCTGGGACTTGTTTTAGTTTTTGAACATCTTGGTTAGCAAAAATATCCATCAAAATTTTGCGATCATCATAAAATTCTACTATGTTTCCAGCCAACTTTGGACCTACTCCTGATATCCGTATTAACCTTAAAAATATTTTGTATCTATACAATTCTGTAATTCCAATATAAATCTGCTCATTTTGGGCAAGATATGCATAAATAAACAATTCTATGGTATCTTTTTCTTTAATAGAAAGACGCTTAACTGCATAAGCTGGAACAAAAACATTATAACCGATACTATCATTAGATTCTGGAACAACCGTAACAAGATAATATTTCTCGGTATCAAGTATCAACGATAATACCTTTCCCCTTAAATACCCTAACATGTTCTAGTATACCGTACCTGCCACCTAAGATAATGTGGTTCCTGTAACAGCCTGATACCCTACAGGCGTGCTTGCCATGCTTAGCACAACAGCAAGTGTTCTGACAACAGACCCGGTGTACGCCTCTCGTGTACATGCTGCGGCGTTATATGCCGTTTTGGATTTTTGTCGGGCGGACAGCTGCGCTGTCCGCCCACACAAATACAGTGCCCGCCAAGAATTATAGGATCTATATACAGACCATATGGGTCAGAAAGCGAGCTTAAACGCAAGGGCGGCGGCGCACGGCGCCGCCGCCCGCCTACCCACATACATACTGTTCAAATACCATTCAGACCTCCACCCAGCCCCCAACAGACAGACCCTAAAACCCACGCCAATGTTACAGGAACATGCCCGCTATCATGCATATGTATCCTTATAACCTGCCCAGTCACACGAGTGACTCGCTAGATCTAAACACTGTATAAACTGTGACACAAGCTAACAATACAAAGATAACCACAAAACAAATACATAAGCCTATGGCAACATTTAACCCATAAAAACCTTAAAATGGCCATTTTACATGAACCATATATAATCTACTATGGTACGTCTAGATAAGGCCTTACAAACGATTATTTTGGAGCGTTTTAATATACAACTTCCACGCTCTACTATAAACCGAATACTACTTGCAAGAGCCGTAAAATACAACGGAGAAGTCATAAAAAAGAAGGGATTTAAATTCCCAAACTGGCAGGAAGCCTACAAAATAGAACTTGATGAAAAAATTGTAAAAGCTCTTATAAAAGAATATACAACTGGCAAAATAGCCAAAGAATACGCCCAAATGTGGAACAACTCCGCTCCCCTAAACCACTTTGAAATACGCAAAGAATACATAGAACAAGCAAAAGACATAACAAATGACATACTCTACAAAGATAAAGATTATTTGGTTATATATAAACCCCCGGGGGTATTAAGTCATCCAGCTCAAAAAGACAACGTTGATAACATGATATATCGGTATCTAAAATATATCAAGACAGCAGAAGGCTTTTTACCTCGCGGAGGTCTACTACATCGCCTTGACAAAGATACCCATGGGGGTATGGTGTTTGCAACCAATTTACTTGCTTTTAATCATCTAAAACAACAATTTAATAATAACGAGGTAATAAAGCTATACCTTGTTGCCTACTACGCCCAAGCTCCGAATAGACTTGCCAAAAAAATAGTGTCTATTAGTAACTCTCAAAACCTTAACACGTTTATTAACCTGCTAAACAACATAACTGTTTTAAACACCAAAGACAGTATTACAACACAAGGCGCTAAAGACACAATAGTATTTTTACTTTCCTTAGAACACATAGAGTTAAACGGCCACATAGCGTTATACAGATACGAAAACAAAGCCAAATTTACCCTAAATAAAAGGGAGCTTCGCAAAAAAATATTTCGCAAAATAAAAGACGCAAGCTCAATAATCTATCCAATACACTTTGATAAAACCAAAAACATAGGCCTTGCCGCAGTAAAACTTATAACAGGAAGAACCCATCAAATACGCGCTCAGTTTAAGTTTTTAGGACTACCAATAATAAACGATCCTATATACATGCCAGAACCACTAATACAAAAACTTAACAAGCATACCCCACTACAAAACCTTCACCTTGCAGCGTTTGGCTTAAGCTTTTACCCAGTAAATAGCAAAAACAGGGTATATGTAGCTCTTCCTAAAGACAAAATTAAGCTACCAGCCATAGATTTATCATAAACATTCAAGTAGTCTAGGATAAACCGCATAGTTTACCCCTCTATCCCATGGAATAATATTACCAAAACTAAAAAGTTCTAAGTCTACGCGTTTATTTGCATATTTAAAACTTCCTAAGTAAAACGGAGGGCTGTTTTTGTAAAACCCTACAGTTGGCACATGTTGAGCAAACCCAGTGCGGTATACCCTAATACCTATCAATCGGTTACGCTCGTTTTTATTAAGCACACTTAGAGCCATGTATTTTAATTTGTCATCTGACAACGAGAAAATACTACTATTACGGGGAGCATACCCCCCTACATATATTACCCCCACCGGCAAGGAGTGATTTAGAACATGTTGTCTTACTTTCACTAAAAAAGGAGAACCTTTACTAGGTAAAAGATTTGTCCAATAAGGTACCCTTTTTTGTCTATCATACTTAGGGTCTTTTATAAAAAATACAACATTATACGCCCCAATATAATCTGGTACATGCCACTCCCAATCTAAAAAGTTGTTTCCTAAAAGCTCTTTGCATACCCTGGGGGGTATAGTGCATATAATCTTATTAGGCTTAAAATCGTTAATAATCTGCTTAATACTACTTACATTATAAGAGGTTATAAGTTTTCCTCCCGCTTTTGTAAACCTATCTACAAGAGCATCAAGTAAAACCTTACTACTTGGCTCAAGCACTCCTAGTCTTTCCCCTAAAAGCAGGTCACGTACTCTAAAACGAGCGTGTAGTCTTGCCCATAACCACGCAAGGCTTACATTTGGTGCATAAACATAAAACTTGTACTTAAAAAGTCTTGAAAGCGCTCCCTTGCTATCTTTAACATCAATAACACTACCTACCCTAACATACTTTATAGGGCGATACGTTGGCAAAGTAAGCAAAACTGCAAGTAATACCTTTTCTTTAAAAGTATAACCAATACCAAGGTCAGTGGGCACCTTACGGAAAACTAAATGATTTTGTATACCTAAAAACCGCAATAAACGCAATAGATTTTTATCCTTTTTAAAAAAATGATGATAAAAATACTCTATTTCAAAACTTGAGTAACCTTTAATTTGTATTTTATCTGTAGCAAGCAAACCACCAGGATATTTGTTTTTCTCAAGTACTACAAC
>WFZN01000003.1 GCA_015489555.1 Candidatus Dojkabacteria bacterium
GTAACGCTTGGTACTATTTTTTCGTATATTTTTAAAAAGCAGCCAGCAACTATAGAAAGTGCTAATAATAGACTAGTAAAAGTATCTAGTAACGCAGAAAGCCCAGAGTTTAAAGATTCTAAAACCAAGGTTAATAGTGATTCTAAAGAAACTAGTGACAACCAGCAAAGTAATAGTAATAACAACAAGCAAGATATCCCAAGTCAAGAGCTTGACAACACAGTAAGCAACCAGGAGTCTATAGATTTAACCTCATACAATGTAATTAGTGCAAAACTTACACAGAGCTTATACAGTAATAATTTTGCTTTAACCCAAGATAAATCTGGTGTTATATCTAAAAAGGATAACAAAACCTTGTTTAGTTTTAACAACGAAACAATTATGCAATATATTTATTACCCATATTACAAGGTATTTTTTGTGTTAACCAAAGATAATAAGGCAGACGCATGGAATTTCTACCAAGTAGATACAGTAGCGCAAGTTACACCTAGAAAGCTTTATACTTATATTTCAGCAGCCTATAAAGTTGTAGATTTTTTGGTGTTTCCTAATAGTATACAAGAAGGAATACCACTAACGCAATTTGTTTTACTGCTTGTGTATCAAAAGAAAAACGCTTTTAACTTTCAAGTAAGATATGTAAATTTTAATAAAACAGACTACAAAATATACACATATAGTGGCCAATTTGAAGATATTTTAGATGTTTTGTTAAAAAATAATGCACTAACAGTTGTAATAAAAACCGGAAAGCAAAACATTACAGTAGACTATAAGTTAAAGTAAAAATAATAGAATATGGACAATCTGGCAAGTATTCCTTTAAGGCTTTATTCAACAGATAAGAAAAAAATAGTGCCGTTTAAACCGCAAGATAAAAGCCTTGTACGTATGTATTCCTGTGGCCCAACTGTATACGACTATACACATATAGGGCATGCTCGTACCTATGTTTTAACAGATATTTTAAAGCGAGTACTATACCTGTGGGGGTATAAAATTAAGCATGTAATGAACATTACAGACGTAGGTCACTTAACGAGTGATGATGATCTGGGTCAAGATAAATTACTTAAGGCATATTACAGAGAAAAGAAAAAGGGTAAAAAGCTTACAATTTGGGACATTATTAATTATTACACAAACGACTTTTTAACTATTCTTAAAAAATTAAACATAGTAATGCCAGACGTTATGCCGCGGGCTACAGAGCATGTGCCTGATATGATAAAAGCTGTACAGAAATTATTAGAGAAAGGATACGCTTATAAAACCTCTCAAGCAATTTATTTTCATGTGCCAAAGTTTAAAGAGTATACAAAGTTGTTTCCTCAGGCACTTGATGAAAAGATTATTGGTGCGCGTGAGGGAGTAAATGTTGATACTGAAAAAAAACATCCTGCAGATTTTCGCTTGTGGCAACTTGATCAGCCAAATCACTTGCTTTTGTGGGATACCCCTTGGGGTAAGGGCTTTCCAGGCTGGCATATTGAGTGCTCTGTTATGTCAACCAAGCACTTGGGGGATACTTTAGACATTCACACAGGAGGGGAAGATCACATATTTCCGCATCATACTAATGAAATAGCCCAAAGTGAAGCACTAACATGTAAGCCATTTTCGCGTTACTGGATTCATTTTTACCATCTTATGGTAAACGGTAAAAAGATGTCAAAAAGCCTTGGCAATTACTATAGGCTGGTAGATTTGGAGGAAAAAGGTTTTAAACCAGAGCACTTAAGAATGTTGTTTTTAAATACCCATTATAGAAAACGCATGAATTTTACCTTAGAGGCTCTTGATTCAGCAAAAGAAGCTTATAACACATTAATAGAGCATTATCAGGTGCTACGCTCATTAAGGGTTTTAGATATTATTGATGTATTGGTTGCGGGTAAGTTAGATAAAACAGATTTTGAAGTTGACATGTCAAGAATTTTACAAGATCCGTTGCTTGGGTTGTTTACTAACAAAGCTGTGGTGCCTCCTACTATAAGTAACTTTTTAAGTGCTGCAAGGGCATTAAAGGTAGAAAAGATATTTAGCGACATATTTGAGCAGTTTTTGGAGAAAATATCTAATGATTTAAATATTCCTCAAGCAGTATCTGTTTTATGGAAGGGTATAAAAAATCATAGCTTAGACTATAAAGTTAGATTGTTGCTAGTAGCTATTTTTAACAGAGTGTTTGGGGTAAAACTTGTACCATTTTATACTGCGTTTGAGTTAGTCTTACAAAATGAACATGGTAATAAGCAGCTCCTGGAGGTTTTAAACACTGTTTTTACTATAAAGAAAGCAAAAATTAACAAAAATTTTAAAGAGGCTGATTTACAAAAGGCTCAACTTGTTAAAAAATTAAAAGAGTATTTAGATACAAACAGTGTTAAAATCGTAGATATAATAAAGCCAACTAAGATTAGTGTGCCTGTTATAGTTGATGAGTAAAGAGACTGTTAAAAGAGCTGTTAGCACAAAGCTTTTAACTGAAAAAGATGTACAAAAGGGTTTTTCAAAATTTAGAATGTTTTTTAGACAAAAAATAAAAGATAATCCCCGTGAAGAGGGCATTATTTCAAGGCTGTTAAAAGGTTTTTATAGATTTTGGACTATATCTTTTATGCTACTTTTGTTTTTGGGCTCAATACTTGCCTTTGCTGACTCTTCTGCGGCAGATCAGTACCGCGATATATACGTAAGTTCGCAACCAGTTTTTATATGGAGCAAAAACACCAATAAACTTTTACCAATTGATTCAGATAAAGCCCAGCAGATATTATCAGAGCATGATATTGATGATTTGCCAAAAATAGGAACCGTTAGTTTGGCAGGAAGCATTGTGCAAAATTGTGGCATTAGCTTATTCGGAGAAGAAAATGCGGGTTTAATATGCGCAAATGAGTTTTTACAGTTTGTAGATTATGCAAAGTATAATCAGAAGCTCTTAGGATTAGTGCTTAATATAAATTCTCCAGGTGGTGAGCTTACTGCGTCAGACATTATTTACAAGTCCATAAAAGATGCAACAAAATATATGCCAGTTTATGTGTTTGTTTCTGATATGATTGCCTCAGGAGGCGTTTATATTAGCGTTCCAGCTACTAAGATATACGCAAGCTCTTATGCCGCAATTGGTAATATTGGGGTTTTGGCTCAGTTTTTAGATTATAGGGAGTTTTTTAAAAAACTTGGTATAAAAGAAGTGCGTTTTGTAAGCAGCAGTGCAAAGTATAAGGCAATGGATGGTTTACTTGATGGAAATACAGGGGACATTGAAGATAAATATTTTCAAGAGATATTAGATGCTGGAGAAAAGCGGTTTCATTTTGTTGTCAAGTCAAATAGGCCTATAAAGCAAAAAGATATTGTATTTAGTGGGTTAATATTTAGTGCTGTTAAGGCTAAAGAGTTTGGTTTGATTGATGATATTGTAGATAATCAATCGGAGGTATTAAAAGATTTGCTAAAGCAGGTAGATTCTTCTGAGCCGTATGTTGTAGTATACCAGTATAGTTATGGTAAAAAGGAGAGTTTATTAGGACTACCTATTAAGTTTGTTAAAAAGTTTAATAGTTTGGTAAGAGGAGGGGGTAAGGAATATAGGCTTTTGGTAAGGTAGGGGTGCGCTCCAGCGAAGCTGGAGCGCACCCCCAACCTGACAGGGGCGACCAAACACTCCTTTTATACACAGACAAACTTGTACAATTTCCTTATATGACTTATAATAATTGTTATCTGTGTTAACATAACTTAAAACACACAAGGAGGTAATCTGTAATGTCAGATTTACAGTTTACAAAAATAAAAGACGACGTTTTACGTCAAAAACTAGAAAAAAGTTTAAAACAATTTAAACCCTACAAACCAGGAGATTTTACGTGGGGAAAAGTCGTTTATAAGTCAGATAATGTATTACTTGTTGACATTGGAGCGCGGGCGGAAGGTGTTATAGATGGGCGTGAACTTAAAGCTTTAGGCAAAAAGGAATTTAAAAAGCTAAAAGAGGGTGACAAAATCTTGGTTTATGTTGTAACTCCAGAAGCAAGAGATGGAAGCGTAGTGTTATCCATACAACAAGCAAAAGCCTATCAAGATTGGATAGAGCTTGAACAAGCTAAAAAAGAAGGGAAAGTACTAAAAGTAAAAGTAGTAGAAGTAAACAGTGGGGGCTTAATATGTGAGCTACCAAGCGGTATTAGGGGGTTTGTGCCATTAAGTCAGGTTGACCCAACCAGAGTATTTGACTCAACCAAAAAACATTATGGTAAAGACGTAATGTCAGAGGTTCAGAAAAAACTTGCTCACTTATTAGATGAGGAAATAGAAGTAAAAGTACTTGAAGTTGACCGCTCAAAAGGTAAGGTTATATTTTCTGAAAAAGCCGTAGTTTTTGAAGACAAACTAGGTATAAAAGCTACTGTATCACCAGATAAACTAGTACCAGGGCAAATACTTGATGCAGTTGTAACAGCCCTGACACCCTTTGGAATATTTGTAAATGCAGCAGGTGTTGAAGGGTTAGTGCACGTATCAGAACTTTCTTGGGATAAAGTAACCGATATAAGTAAGCTTTACAAAATAGGTGACAAAGTTAAGGTAATGGTATTAGACGTAGCAGATGGAGGCCGTAGAGTAGCATATAGCATAAAGCGATTAACTCCCGACCCATGGCTTAAAAAGATTAAAAAATACAAAGTAGGAGATGTTGTAGAAGGTACAGTAGAAGATATTGTTGACTTTGGAGCCTTTGTGCGCATAGAGGAAGGTATTAATGGATTAATACACATATCAGAGCTTTCAAACAGGCTTGTAAAACACCCAAAAGATATTGTAAAACCTGGCCAAAAGGTTAAGGTAGTAATATTGTCTATATCTGAAACTGCTCGACACTTAAGTTTAAGCTTAAAAAGAGTAGACCAAAAAACTGGTAAGGTGGTACAATCAGTTACAAGACGAGGTAACTACAAAAGTAAACTAAGTGTAAAAAATAATACAGAGCCAGGTACCCAAGAGGGGCAAGAAAAAGAATAAAATAAAGACTAAAAGCAGAAAAAATGAGAAAAGATATACATCCTAAATATCAGTATGTAATAGTAACTTGTGCAAATTGCGGAGCAAAATTTAAAATAGGTACAACATTGGCAAGTGATTTTCAAACTCCAGTTTGTTCAAAATGTCACCCCGCTTATACAGGTAAAGAATTAGAACTACGCAAGGTAGATAGAGTAGCTAAGTTTATGGCAAAACTTGAAAAAGCCAAACAACTTAAGGCAGGGCAAAAAAACAAGAAGGGGTAGAATAGAATAATGCATAAGGCGTTACAAGGTATAGCTCTTCAGTTTATATTAAAGCGAAATACTAATCCCATAGTACGCACAAGGCAGCTTATAAAAAAAGCATATTTACTAAACGTAGAAACAAAACAAGATTTATTAAAAAAGGTTAATAGCTTTGTTAAAAAGTATAATCTGTTTTTGTCAGACTGGAGTGATGTTTCCGTTATTAATGCTAACCTTGAGCCCGTAATACAACTTATTTATGTTTTAACACTGTTTGAGCAGCTTAAGCACTTTCAAAAATATAGGGGAGGTATTTACAGACATATAATAACTTCTGTTCTAAACATATCTACCCTAGTAAACACTCTGTTGCATACCCCAGGGGGTATAAAGTCTTATAAAAAGTTACCCGATTACTTAATGTGTAATAAAACAAGAACCAAGTTATATGCTTGTTTATGCGATAGGTTTTCTAAACAGTATAATATCCCTGAAATTTTACTAGACAGTTCTGTATTTTACACACACATTGTTACAAAGTCAGTTTACAATTGGCAGGATATTCCCCTATATTGGGTAGAAAAGCCCCTGTGCTATCTACTTTTTTATAAGCAGTTTACTAGTAATTTTAAACTTAAACCTGTTACAAAATTAAAAGATATTACCCCACACTTTTATTTTAAATACGTTAAAAGGTTTTATATAAAGCAAAGTACAGTACACAAGCTTTCTAACTTTATTAGCAGTAAAAAAAGAGCTAAAAAATATCTACGCATTTTAGCAAAACGTCTAAAACTTTATGTAAAAAAGAAGCCAAAGTGGATCTACTGACAATAGGGGTGCCCTGAGGTTATACCGCATTTAATATCTTGAATCTTGTTCATTTCAAGGAGGGGCCTAAATTGTAAGGTAAGGTTTGGGTCATAAACTATCCATTCGGCAGGGTAGGTGTTGTTGTCTTCTAGTACTAAATCGCGCTCAAACGTGGGCAGAGTTTGTGAATATACAAAACCTTGTATTATAAGGCGATCAAATTTACCGTTTGAGTCTTTGTAAGAGTCTCTGTTATTAGTAGAGTAACCTTGTAGCACTTTAAACGTAGCGTTGTCAACAATTACAAATCCTGCCTGAACAAGGTCAGTTATTTGGTCATACCCGGTATTGGGGTTGTCGTCAATTATAATACTTGCATTGTTGTATCCAACTATAAGTAGGGCATTACTGTTAAAAGTTTTACGTAACTCATATAAACGTAAGGTGTGTCTTTCAACAAGTATTATATTATTGTTTCTATAAGTTACTTGGGGGGGAAGCGTAATGTCGTTTTCTACCACAATAACTTTATACTTGTTAGGATCACTTAACGCATTAGTAAGCGTTGTAGAATTATTAACACGATGTACAGTACAGTTTGTATATTGTGCGCATCTATCAATAACTTTATTGTAGAGTAGGCGCCCCCATCCTGGTACAAGATTTATGTCATATCCTCTAACATACAAGCCTGGTGTATCATAATTACCATCGTACCCCCATTTTACAGGTAACAGGTTAGAGTTTAGGGTAACTAATCCAAAGTTTGCAATAGTTGCGTAGTTTGTGGCATTAAACGGAGATATTAAATTGTATATATCTGCGGGGTCTTCAGATACTCCTGTAATAGCATTATAGTTTGGTAGGTGAGAAAAACCTCCGTTACTATATACAAATCCAAGCGAGGTTTTAATCCAATTGTGGCCGCTATTTATGGTAACAGTACTGTCTTTGTCACTATCAATACATGTTACATTGTTTGCTTTATCATATACACAAAAGCCATAAGTTAGAGTGTCACCTCCCCTTATATCTTTTACAGTAAGTTCTGCGGTAAAACCAGTACTAGTTGTTGAGGTTATGTTCCAGCCGTATAGGTTATTTCCGGGGTTGTCAAGTCCATTTATTTCTCTACCATTTGTAGCTTTTAAAAAGCGGTTTTCTACTGTAGGGTCTACGCCAGACTGGGTATTTTTAGCAAATACATAGGTTCTAAAAATTGGCACTCCTGATGGCTTGCCGCTATCGTTGTTACCATAATTTACGTTAGCAGTAATCTTTATAGTGTTAGCATCTATACCAGTTAGATTCACACTTATGGTTGGTTTTCTGGCATCTACATATAGGTACCCTGCTGCGCTCCATAAGGCATTGTTTTTATCTAGTACGGTAATGTTAGGGTCTTGAAGTGAAACTAGAGTGTTGTAAATGCTAGCGTCTTGTGTTGTTTTAAAGATCTCTACCCCTTCTGGGTCTTTTATGCGTAATCTGGGGTGGTATTGCCCTGGTGGAAAGGCTATTGACCCTTCTTTGACAAAAATGTCATACACAAAGTAGAACGAGTCGCGGGTGTCGGCATATCCAAAGCCGCGTACGCAGGTATAGGCGTTGGGGTCGCTAAGGCACGGGGTCAGGCTGGTGCCGCCGTAGGGTAGCACGCCCCCGCTGTTGTCTACGCCGTAGGTGTCTACTATTCGAAACATCTTGCTGGTACTGTCCCACACATTCGTGCCGGTGGTTAGTAGCGGTAAACGGCCGCTGCCGCCAAGTTGGGCAAGTTCCCACGCAAATTCACCAAAACCTGCCGGAC
>WFZN01000004.1 GCA_015489555.1 Candidatus Dojkabacteria bacterium
AAATATCTAAAAAGCTCCTTAACGATATAGTAGAAGCGCGCCTTGTTGAAATCCTAGAATTTGCAGAGAAAAACGCACGAGCTAGCGGGGCTAGTATACTCTCTCCTGGCGGCATAATTGTAACCGGCGGAACAGCCAAACTATATAGCATCACCCAAACCATCCAAGACGTGACCAAAGTACCCGTTCGTGTAGGGATTCCCAGAGGATTAGAAGGTATGACAGACGAAATGAATAGTCCGGAATTTGCAACCCTACAAGGAGCACTACTTTTTGCAAAAGAGGAGATAAACACTGAACATACCGCTAATAACGGCTTTAATATCCTTGACAAAATTAGACAAATCATAAAATCTATACTAAAATAGAAAATGTTGATTCAGCCACAAAGCAGTTTGCCCGCAAAAATCAAAGTAATTGGAGTCGGAGGCGCCGGGTGTAACGCTATAAACACTATGATAAACGAATTCCAGATAGAAGGCGTAGAATTTATAGCTGTAAATACCGATGAGCAGGTGCTAAAGCAATCACTTGCTCCCAAGAAGGTACAAATTGGGGCAAAACTCACAAAGGGACTAGGCGCTGGAGGAAACCCGGAAATAGGCCAAAAGGCAGCACAAGAATCTATTGACGAGATTCAACAATCCGTACAAGACGCTGACATGGTATTTATTACCGGCGGCATGGGAGGTGGAACCGGTACTGGAGCTATTCCTGTAATTGCAGAAGTCGCAAAAAGTTCTGGCGCCTTAACCGTTACCGTTGTAACAAAACCTTTTACATTTGAAGGGAAACGCCGTGCCCAACTTGCAGAAGAAGGTATATCAAAACTAAAAGGAGCGACAGACACTCTTCTTGTAATACCCAATGATAAATTGCTTGAGGTTGGCGATAGAAACCTTAGCTTTAAAGAAGCTCTTAAAATGGCAGACAGCGTACTCGCGAACGCTATTGAGAGCATAGCCACTCTTATAACTCGTACAGGACTTATAAATCTTGACTTTGCAGATGTTAAAAATGTACTAAAAGATGCTGGCACCGCTATGCTGGGTATAGGCCAAGCCACTGGGGAAAATAGAGCAACGGAAGCTGCTCAACAGGCCATTGAATCACCACTGCTTGAGATGTCTATTGAAGGCGCTAAGGGGTTGTTAATTAACATACAAGGTTCAGAGAATAGCCTAACCATACAGGATATCCAAACTGCTACAGAGCTTATTACGTCATTTGCTGCACCGGATGCAAACATAAAGTTCGGGGCTGTTTTTGATGAAACTCTCCAAGACACCATAAAAATAGTAGTAATAGCAGCAGGCTTTCCGGAAGATAATGTACATCCACGTGAGGAATCTATTACCCTACCCGTAGGAACAAGCTCAAATAATGGTCCTTCCACACCTACAAAAGACATAACCACTCAAGATCCAGCCGTGAACTCACAAATAGACGAGATACCCTCCTTTATGCGCAAAAAAGACCGTGGTAGTATCTTTAGGAAATAGACTCTTATAAAACCCTTTAAGTAATGTCTCTTGTATGTTAATGCGAAGTATTAAAACGATTATAGACAAGATAGACCCCGTACTACTTACTAGCGCATTAATACTCAATATAATTGCAATCATTATATTTCTGATCTTACAACAAACAACCGGTGGCTTTTCATATTTTGAACACACAGCGACGAAATTTATTACTGCCCTTATTATAGGAATAACCCTCTACTTCGTACTTATTAATATACCGACGTCGTGGTTACTTAACCCCAAAGTCATCCTAGCCGGATGGAGCACAAACCTTTTACTTCTAATAACAGTGCTCTTCTTGCCCCCCATCGCTAATGTGAAAAGATGGATACCATTCCCATTTTTTTATCTACAACCTTCTGAGCTTTATAAAATACTTACAGTACTACTTACTGGGTTATTTATTCACGATAAACGTACTATCATATTGTGGGCAATTGGCATAATCTTAATATTCTTACAACCAGATCTTGGAACAACTATACTACTTATTATCACATTCACTACGACAATTATTACTTCAATCGCTATTACTAACCCATTTTTAAACAACGTGGTTGCTGCATTTTTAACACTTCTAACCATTTTTATTCTTGCAAACGTATCATTATTTATAGGCACCGCCACTGCTATATTGGCGGCCCTATATTTATTAGAGAGAATACCGATAAAGCACGCTCTCCTGGGGGTGCTTCTGTTTTTAGGGATATTAACCTTTTTATATAATCTCCCCTTTTTCCTGTCCAAACTCCCTCTAAAAGAATACCAAAAACAACGCCTAGAACCGGTAATTAAAGCCCTAAACAACAAAAGAATCCTTATACTATCTGACATCTCTATTAAAAACTTTCACACCCGACAGGCTCAAATAGCTATAGGTTCAGGGGGCATATTAGGTAAAGGGGTATCTAACCTTACTCAAAGTCGCCTAAGATTCTTACCAGAAGCCGAAAGCGATTTTATATATGCTACGATAAGCGAGGGATTCGGCCTAGTCGGAGCATTATTAGTAATACTGCTTTACACTGTACTAATTAGTAGGTTTTTATATATAACGTATCTAAATATCAATACTCCCTATTATTTTACTATCTCACTTGGATTCACAATTCTACTTATGATCGAAATACTTATTCCACTTGGGGTAAATCTAGCACTTTTGCCCACCAAAGGTATGCCATTCCCCTTCTTAAGTTATGGAGGAACATCATTGATAACCCATTACGTTATCTTGAGCATACAAACACGCATCCTAAAGGAAACAAAAAAACAAGCCTAAACCGGTACCGTATGTTAACACTGATAAATGTAAGCTGGTGGTGGGATTCGAACCCACAACCTACCCCTTACGAAGGGGCCGCTCTGCCAATTGAGCTACACCAGCTGACTAATAAAGGCTGCTTACTTCGTCTGTATCTTTTCTATATTTATAGTAATCCTGTTCTCTTCTCTTGGAATATACCTTAAAAATTCAGGCAGCCACTCCGGTATAAATTCTATGTCTGCCTTTGTAATTATGCCTTTATATTCTTCAGTTAACACACTCTGTAACCTACTGTACTCTTTAACCTTTTTTATTGTCTGCATTATGTTATCTTCAGATATGTTAGGAGCTAGTATCCCCTCATATTCTACATCTAATACTACCTGAGCCTTCTCTTTATTAAATGACTCATTGACAATTTTATAACTAAAATCGCTAACCATAAATTGATCGACTGTCTGCTTGTTTCCAGCAATTAGCAACTGACGTAAAAGCTCCTCTAACACGTTAAGTCTATAAAAATAGGCAGAGGCAGTTACATTAAGGACCAAAGTGAATTCATCCGCAGCTTCTCCTACATTAGGTGTTATTTGCTCCTCTTCGATCTTAATGTCTAAACTAGACTCTATAAACTTAACATTGTTTACTTTTTCATAGTCTGAAACTTGTTCTAATACGTTGTTACGAATAGTCTTTAGTAAATCTTCTTTTGCTTTATCTACAATGTCTTGAGTTACAACCTTAACAGTGGTTTTACTACCGCCAGTTATTTCGGTATAAGTACTGGCTAGTACGTCGTTTAAGGGACTTGTTTCACCGGGCAGGTAAACTGTCAGATTTGTGTTTGCACTTATGTTATATTGTTCCCCATATTCAGTGGCTTTTACACTAACATCTCGTGAAGTCTTAGGAAGAATTGTAACCTCAGAAGAAAGTACATAACTTTTCCCGTCATCGGTCTTAAATACCGTACCAACTGGCAAAGTAATTGCATTAGAATCTGAATTGTTAAAAACCCGAATAACCCCGGTAGCGTATTCCCCTTTCTCTTGCTCCGCCTCTGTTTGTTTTATAATAGCCTCAGAAACATCAAACTTTTGTTTAAAAATACCAATCTTTTTTTGCTCAATAGACATACCCGATACAGCTGTTGTACCAATAATCTTATCTTTACTTTTTATCGGCATAACTTTAAAATACACTGTAATATACAAACGCGGAAAGAACCTATAATACACAAAAAACACACTAGCGATACTCACAAGCATAATTACTAAAGACAAAACAAATAACCCTACAAAGGGAAAAACCTTACGCCCTTTAACATCTTCTTGAGATACCCTAAACCTCGAAGGCAAAGACCTTATAATATTGCCCCTCTTTTCTACAGGTACGTTTTTAAGCTTTGGCACTACAGGCGTCTCCTGTTTGTTACCATAGATTCTTTGGATCTCAAACTCTTTTACTTTTTTATAAGCTTGCTCCCAGAGCTCTAAAGGCACCTCAGCCACTTCTTTTCTAACTACAACCGGAATCCCAACCTCATTAAAAAGTTGCTCATATTGAGTTGCGGGCACCGAAGCTACTACAGCTTTTTTGGCTTCAAGGGCTTTTGTAACTAAGGTTTTAAGTCCTACCTTGCTAGTTAATACATCGTTTCCTACTGGGAAAACCAAAAAAATCTTATCCGAAGAGGCCTTTTTAACAAATTCTACTATATCACTTAACG
>WFZN01000005.1 GCA_015489555.1 Candidatus Dojkabacteria bacterium
ACAGAGTCTACTACATTGAAATTACCAAAAGGAGCCCACGCCAAACCAATTGTAGGTTGCCCCCTAAAATTAGGCCTTATAAATACAATATGCATATTTTCGCCCCCAGAATAAGGCATTATTAATACGTTATCTGGCAAAAATCTTAAGAAAAACGCCATTAACCGACGACAAGCCCCAGGAATTGTTTCAGGAGTTTCTAAAACCCCTTCTTCTTGGGCTACCAACAAACCTGAGCTACGCTTTGTAACCCTAAAACGGTTATGTCTGTCTGTAAATACGAACTCTTGCGGGTGCAAGTGGCCGATTATTAAAAGTTGTTTATTATTCATTAATATTTCTGGTCGCCCTAATAGTCGCCCTAATAATAGACTCCTTCCTGCTACAGCCCTTATTATTCTATATACACGCGCTGCCTGCATACGGGGACCGACCTCTAATAACAACAAAAAAGGTGCTAACCTACCAAGTTGTCCGTTACTCATTACATATCTCTTAAAAGACTCACCTAAACTATCTCTCGTATCACCCATCTGATGGGTATGGTCTGCACTTTTAGTGTCGGAAGAAACAACTGTTAAGGAACGTAACACTGTCTTTGCTCCCCCTCCAAAGGTACTAATCAGCCATTTTAACAAAGCTACTAGGTCACTACCATATTGATCACCATGCTCTACACGCGCCCACGGATTTTCTAGGTTACCTACCACCAATGCTTGATCTGCATAAACAATAGTTTGCTTAAACTTATTAGATATAGCACGTTTAAATTCGTCTGCACCAAAAATATCTTTTTCATGATTACCTGGAATAAATATTATTGTAGTTTGTATTCCTTCACTACCTAACGAGCCTTCTAGTGCACTTAAAGTATCTAAAACCGTTTCTAGCAGTCTCTGTCTTACATTTGTTCCATTTGCTTGGCCAATAATGGATCTATCCACAAGATCACCATTTATAACTAACACTGTATGACGCCCATCCCCTAACGTAAAACGCTCCCTTAGGCCACCAATAACGCCGCTCAAATATCCTGGAAACCTACGCAAATCATCTATTTGACCAAAGTGCAAATCAGAGATTGCAACAATTTGAGGCGCTTGCTCACCAAAAGGTATTGTAGCAAGATTAGCCTCAGGATAGCATTTTACAGACGGAGTAGTTTTTGTACGCATAATTACCAGATTATACGATAAATAAAGAATCTTTAAGCCTGATAAAACGATTTTTAAAGCTTTTTATAAACTTTTTGATAAACCAACCGCAGTAGACTCGGTATAATGAAAGAGTAGTAGTCTCTTCTATTAGTATTGCTGCCCACTGAGTATAAGGATGATTATACTCAGTGGGTAATTAACGGAAAATTGTATAATAAATCCCCAAACAAAGTCAAAAACACAACCTGCTATCATGATAGCAAATCAGTCTATATAAATACTTTTATAAGTTATATACAACCAGGAATTCAGCCTAGCGACAATTTTTTGGACAAATCACTCCTACTTAATACTAAACAGCTACGTCTTATAACGCTGCGTTACAGGATATGCTAGCCATACTTATCCACAAAGCCAGACTCTTCTAGTCCTCCCTACCCTGCCCTACTTAGTATCCATTCCCAAAGGCCCAGAATAAGGCCTAAATACCACTGATTTTGCCTTATCTTTAAAACAATAAAAACCATATGCTAGTTATTAATCCACCTATTAACAATCCTGAGAGATAACCGACAGTGGTACGTTCTACCGTATATTCCCAAACCTCCCACATAATGTACGCCCACATTATAAGTAGTATAAAAACCTTAAAAACTTTAACTCCTAATACAATCAAAATAGCGCCTGAAACCGGCAACATTACTCCGCCGTATACTATAAAAAACGCATCTTTAAAATTTCTGTAAAAATAATACCCTACACTAAAAAGAAACCAGACCATAAGCAATATCAAATACAAAAGCAATACTAGACTCTCTATCTTTAACAACCTGTGAGTACCCAAAAGATCAATCATTACAAGATGCAAAATACCAATTATATATATCCAACCTAATAAAACGACCTTTTCACCCACCTTTGCCAGCAAAATACTTTTAAAAAGAGCTACATTTAACACATTAGCAGTCATTAAAAATACGTATAAAAATACTACTCCAAAAAGCACAAAGCCCCAAAATATACTGCCTACAGAAAGCCTACTAACATTCCAATTAATAATTAGGTTAAGAGAAACAGCATAAAATGCCCCTACAATTGCAGGAATTGTCAACACAGTTAATGCCCCTTCTAGATTTGTATAAAAATCTACTAACCACAACGTAAAAAGGTAAATTAGTACGCCAACGGCTAGTGCAGCTAACACCAGCATATATAAACTGTTTACTCCAGCTGGGAAAATAAGATACTTTATAGCTGCAACTAATATACTTGTTAAAACAGCAGCGATCATCGCCTTGTATTTCTTATAATAATGCACTAAAGACACATCTATATCAATATTTAGCAGTACCCTTAACTGTTCTTTAATGTCTTTTGCTGTAAGCTTAATACGATCTATAAGCGTTCTTATACGTGAATCCACAAATAAACCCGCTTTATTTTCTAAAGAAATAACCTTACCAAAATTAGACGGTATAGATAATAATGAATTGCTAGTAGACATAGTTAAAAGCCAAAATATCTAAAGGCCTTAGGAGTAATAAGCCTACCCCGCGGGGTTTTTTGTATAAAGCCTATTTTTATTAAATATGGCTCATATACTTCCTCAATTGTACGCGCGTCTTCGTTTAAAATACCAGCTAATGTACGCAAACTTACTGGGCCGCCGTTAAATTCCTTGATAACAGTTTTTATTAATTTACGCTCTAGCACATCAAGGCCCAGTTTATCTACCCCCAAAAGCTTAAATCCTTTATTTGCTAGGTCTGCTGTAATAGTATCGCTGCCTGCCTGTATTGCCAAATCTCTTAAGCGCTTATAAAATTTTACAGCAATACGGGCAACCCCTCGCGAACGCTCCGCTATCTTTTGCATAGCTTCTCTCTCTATTTTCTTTATTTGAGAGTCACGACTAACAAGAGTTTTTAAAAGAGAAACTATATTATCTTGGCTTAAAAAATCAAGGTATATACTTACTCCAAACCTATCTCTTAAAGGAGAGGTTAACAAGCCTATACGTGTTGTAGCAGCAACCAATGTAAACGGCTTTAAAGAAACCCTAACAGTTTGAGCACTAGGCCCAGTTCCCATTACTATATCAATTCTATAGTCTTCTAAAGCTGGGTACAGTAGCTCCTCTAAATTATGACGTAAACGATGGATCTCATCAATAAACAGTATGTCTCCTCTCTCCAAGTTGGTTAAAATACCCAATAAATCAGCAGGCTTACTTATTGCAGGCCCTGTGGTCACAACTATATTTACCCCAAGTTCCTTTGCTAATACGTAAGCAAACGTAGTTTTTCCAACCCCCGCAGGGCCATAAAACAAAATATGATCTAGGGCTACATTTTTACCTTGTTGCCATTGTTTTTTTACTGAATCTATCATGGTATACAAAAGCTCTTTTTCCCGCTCTCTACCTATTATCTCTTGAAAGGAAGTAGGCCTAAAAAACTGCTCTGGTTCGCTATCTAAAATAACATTTTTTACAGTAAAATTATTATCGCCAGCAGTGATATTAAAATCTTTTTTAGGACGATTTATCATTACTTTATTATAAACCCTGTCTCTTATACACATCTC
>WFZN01000006.1 GCA_015489555.1 Candidatus Dojkabacteria bacterium
CAAAACATATTAAACCCCAAATACACTCCAAGGTATTTTAGAAATGGAGCACGCCAGCTGTAATATTTTTCTTTTCCATTTTCATTTACTGCTTTGCGTACTCCAACTAACCAACGTGGAAAATTCAGTTGTTTTAAATGAAAATATATACGTGCTAACGCATCTTTATCAGAAAAAAAGTCATCTGAATTTAAAAACACCACATATCTACCATGGCTGTTTTTCAACCCAATATTAATTGCATTATATACCCCCGTGGGTACAGCTTTTATAATACGCGCCCTTTTACCCAATAATTTTACGTGCTCTTTGATATGGTAAGATGTTTTATCCTTAGAATAACCATCAACAATTATGTGCTCAAAATCAGTAAAGGATTGTTGCAAAACTGTTTCTAATGCGTGTGATACATAAGGACAACTATTATAAGTTGGAGTAATTATCGTAAAAAACGGTTTCATTGTATAGAGATTATAACCTCAAAAAGGTTGTATAATCTGACATCCTCTAATATGTCAAGTCAAAAGATATGCCAATTAAAAATGCTCCCCAAATAGCCCTAATAGCAGACGCCGGGCTTGGTACACGTTTTTTCCCGTTTACAAAAGTTGTACCAAAGGGTCTTTTCCCAATAGGTGACGCTCCCGTGATAATACAACAACTTAAAGAATTAAAAGAAATCGGGGTCTCTAATGTGGTACTTGTAACTAACGAGCATTTTAAACCACTCTATGAAAAATTATTTAGCAAGGATATTCTTCTTTATAAGGCATACAAAGAAAAAGGCAAAGAACACTTATTTGAGGACTTTTACAAACTTATTGACTCATTTAACATAGAGATTTTAATCCAGCCTAAGGACCTTCCCTATGGCACGGGTGCCCCCATTAAAGCAGCAGAATCTATATTACGAGAACACGATTCCTTTATATATACTTTTTTAGATGATGTAGTAGTTGGCAGATCAGTATTAACGTTAATGACCAATATGTATACCCAGCTTAAAAAACAAGGGCCAAAAGAAGAAATATTTGGGATAGTAGCCGTATACGAGGTACCACAAGAAGCAGTTCAAAAATATGGCGTAATAAGACCAGTTAAAAAGATAAGCGAAAATCCGATATCTTACATATTTGACTATATAGTTGAAAAACCCAAACCAGAAAAGGCGCCCAGCAACCTAGCATCTTACGGACGATTCTGGTTTGCTAAAGAGATAATAGATGCTCTGGATTATTCAGAAGACCTACGATCACAACTAAAAGAGTATTACATACAACCTGCTATGACAAAACTTGCCCAAAAAGGACTAATGATTGCTGTACAAAACCCTAAAAACTCACATTGGGTAACAGTAGGAGATCCCATTAATGCCGCCAAAGCGTGGGAATTATGGGCACGAATTAATAACGTTTAAAACCTATAACCAAGTATTATGTAAATTCATTAATCTCTTCTCTAAGCTTACTTGTCTTTTCGTCAACCACTTCTGGAGTAACCCCTTCCACACACAACCTTACCAACGGCTCGGTACTTGAAGCGCGTAAACTAAAACGCCAGTTATCAAATTCTACTGAGATCCCATCAATTTCCAAAATTTCTTTGGCATCAGATACATACTTTTGCTTTATATACTCAATAACTTTTTTGGCATCTTTAACCCTAAAATTAATCTCTCCACTATTTGGGTATTTTTGCCAAAGTTCTTCTAATAAACTATTTGCCCAGTTCTTATTTTTACTGAATATATCAAGATAAAGTAGAGTAGTAATATAACCACTATCAGCATTGTTAAAAAACGAATAATAAAAATGACTACTTAACTCTAAAGCAAACAAAGCTTTGTGCTGATTCATTGCACTTTTTATATTAGAATGCCCGGCTTTTACTGGTATTGGTTGCCCTCCAAATCTTGGTATCTCTTTTTGAGGAGCCCACATCATACGGGTATCGTGCAAAATTTTACGATTGTTAGGGTATTTTTCAAGAAGATATGCTGCTAGCAACACGCCAGTATAATTACCTAGTGGCTTTTTACCATTAGATTGTATAAGAAATACGCGATCTGCATCTCCATCATAGGCCAGGCCAAAATCAAAATTGCCCTCTTTTAAAACCTGCTCAATCTCTTCTGTATTTTCAGGTTTTAAAGGGTCAGGTAAATGGTTAGGAAACTTGGGATCTGGCTTAAAATACATGCGTTTTACCTTAATTTGGGGAGCATAATCACCAATAAGGTAATCAAAAAAATAGCCTCCAACTCCGTTACCAGCATCAATTACTATGTTAAGTGGCTCAAGAGTTTTAGGGTCTACAATACTGTGTAAGAATTCCCTGTATTTTTGGTGAATAATTTTGTCTTCTTTAAGATCATCTATAGAAATTGTTGGTACAGAAGTTGGAGCATTTTTGAAAAATCCTTCAAATAAAGGTATAAACTCTGGCCAATCTTGTTTGGCTATAATGTGTAATTTACCCCCCTTATTTACTACAATTTTAAAACCATTGTACTCCTTAGGGTTATGTGATGCCGTTACCATAATAGCTGTATCAATAGAGAAGGGTAAATTACTAACTTTTGAAACCGCAAAATATACTAATTCCGTAAAACCAAAACCTCCAAAAATAACATTACCGCCCTCCTTTAAAATCCCCTCTGCCAATCCTAAAGCTAACTTTTGAGATGATTCTCGAGCATCATACACAATAAAATAATATCCAGACGGAGCATACTTAACA
>WFZN01000007.1 GCA_015489555.1 Candidatus Dojkabacteria bacterium
ATAAAATATATATTGAGCCTCTTAAATATTCGAGCGTCTTCGAACTACAAGGAATAATCAAAAACAAAAAGGTATATACCGAAAAAGAACTTGAGAAGAAGTTTCAAAAATATTTAGCCACACGCAAAAAATGAGAATGTTCATTGTAGACAGTAACGTTTTTCTTAGGTTCTTTCTTAATGATAATGCTGAACAAGCAGAAAAAGCAAGAGAGTTTTTTAATGCAATCAAAGAAGGAAACGGCAAAATAATAGTTGAACCCATCACAATTACAGAGATTATGTATCATCTAAGAACCACATACAGCATAGCGAAAGAACAGGCTGTTGAAATGGTGCTTACACTTTTTATAGAAAACTGGATAGTAATTCCGCATAAAGAGGCGATTATAGAAGCTCTTATGCTCTATAAAAGGAGACAGATCGACCTAGAAGACTTACTACTCTGGACAATCGCCAAGGCTCAGAATATAAAAGTGGTAAGTTTTGATAAAGATTTTAAAAAACTTGATAAAGATAGACGCTATGTTCTTCTCCTTAACTAGATTTCATCTTTGCACCCTTGTGAGAAAGAGCCAATCTAATTTTCCTGTCTTTTTAAAATGCTTTATGGTTTCAAGCCTTTTAGAAAAGATCTCTTTAAACTTGGGGTTGTCAGTTTTTGGATCGTTACCTTTCGCAAATTCAGTAGCATATATGTAGCCCCTTAAAGCTATATTAAACGCTGCTTGAATGTCAGCATCAGCTACTGCCAAACAATCTGCATAAGGGCAAACAAACAGGGCTGAATTGCCACGATGTTGCCGCATTTTAACAATCTGTTCTTTGCTTAAAATGCCACGGTCAATTACAAATTTTTTAATGGTCTCTGATTTTATTACCCATTCGCCTTTTTTCTCACGGCGCTGCTTTTGATTTTTATCTCTACTGTTATTCTCTTCTTCAACCCACACTGCCAAGGGTGGACGAGTAAACGCCTTAATGTATTTAAAGATATCTTTGCCCTTATACTCTTTATTTGAATCAAGTTTGGCTTCTGTATAACCTAGAACTTTTACCTTGCCGTTTGTAAAAGTTACAATATTTCCTTCTCTTTCTTCTATCTTCCAAATTGAATCGCTATTGCGAATATCATAAACATTCCTCCCACAACTGGTACATGTATAACTTGTTCCTGCGGCCCCCACTTGCCAACCGGGAGCGTTCTTTTTACCACCAGTTTTAAGCCCCCAAATGTGTTTTATTAACTGAGCATATACATCACGAGTAGCATCAGGATGATTTCCAACATCAGGGCGTTTTACTGAGTCATAAATTTTAGTTACTCTACCTGAACCTGCTTCAAAGGCACTTATGTTGCTTTCATAAATTATGTGCCCCTCATACTTTGTTAATTTGTCATGTAAACGGTTACGTAGATAACCTATAGTATTCTCACGTAAGTTGGCTACAACTGTTGACTCCTCTAAAAACTCTCCTAAACGTGCTTTTTGCTGTATCTCTTTAAAATGCTCTTGGATTCGTTTTATACGTGGATCGTAAATAAAGCCGTAGTCTTTAACTATTATTTGTTTTTTGTCTTCATCAACTTTGATAATTATCCATGCAATACCGTATTCACCAATGTCAGCTCCTAAAAAGTGATAGTTTTGCGGTTCGTTTTTTAGACTTGCCCTAAAAATTTTTACGCGTTGTTCTTTTTCTGTGTGGGGAGCGATTTTAAACGGCAAGGTGTAATAAAGCACTGGTTTTTTGTCTTTCTCTAACCTGAATTCGGGAAGTTCCTCCTCAAGATTCCCCTTAATACGATACCTTTGCTCAACTATTAAAGAAGGTTCTGCTGTGGTAATTTCAAAATCCTGCCAACTTTGCGGTTTATAAATTAGTCTCTCTAACCATTGCAACTGATAGTAAGACGTGCTTATTATCAGCTCATCTACCCGTTTGGTAGTGTTTTTCCATTCTTTCTTTTTAAACATTGTAATACGTTGATTTAAGACATCTTTGGCTGGAATCCCTACCTTAAACAAGATCTCTTTTAATATGTTTTTTCTATTCGTCTGTAATTCATCGATATCTACGGGTTCTCCATTCTTCTTCTTTACAAAAAGTGGATATTTTTCTTCAGAGCCGACTGGTTGAACTATGTAACGAACTTTTATACGCTGTTTTGAAAACACTGTAGCGCTCCCCTTAAAGTCTGACATAATATAACTGTTCACAAATTTGGAAAATTCGTTATGCGCCATCTTGGAAATGTTTAGTTTTTCAAGGTAGAGGTGGGCTCGTTCGAAGAATCTTAAATTCTGAGGGATTAAACTGTATTCTTCTAAATTAAATTCTTCATTTTTATTCCACCTAATTAATCTAGCAACTACCACTTTAGCGGTTTCTACCCAGTCTAACAAAAGTTTGGGATTATTAAGAAGGGTTTGAGCGTCATACTTACTAAGGTGATCTATTAATTTCATCATTATTTCTTTGGTCGCATCAACATAATCTGTTATCGCCAAATCAACTTCTTTTAGCGGAGAGGTAGAATAAGTACTTTTGTATATTAGATATTTATCTTTTTCAAAGACATCTGTTTTGTTAATAGGTTTAGTTTCTACGCTTCCATCGGGTCCTTTAATACTGACTGTATCTGCAATATATTGTAAAAGTATACTTTTATAAAATTCCCTGAATTCATTAGTATTAACCGCTTTATCTTTATACTTGTTTAAAATAAGCTGTAACAATCTACGAATTCCTGCATCTTCTCTTATCGTGTTACCCTCTTTCTCTTCTATTACTTTCTGCCAGTCTACGGTTTCTAATAATTTTGGTATAAGATTGTTAACAATTGTTATACCACTTTTGATTGTAGGGATGGTATTTTTAACAAGTTTTGCCACTTTTTCACGTTGAGCATAGCCGTAGAAACTTCGAGGTTTATAGATTCTCAAATTCCAAAAATCCTTAAGTAAGGGATGGTCTCCCGGGGATTCTTTCGCTTCCTCTTTATAATACGCTTGATAAAAAAGGTTTAATTGGTAACGAAGATCGTTTACTAATTCTACTAGGGTAGAATAAGCCTTTTTATCGTTATAAATATCTTCTGTTTCTATCAACTGTTTTATACGCTCTATAGTGTTTAAAATACCCTCTCTTCGCTGTTCTAATACTTGCTCGTCAATATCTTCAGGAGGGATGTGATTTTTGAAATTAATAAATTTTTGTATGTTTTCAAAAGAACTTAATAATTTTTCTATCTGTTCTTTTTGTTCATCTTTACGTTTAACATGATTTGAATACCACGATTGCAAACGCCCTCCTAATAAGATTCTATAGTCATGCCATCCGGTAACTCCCGGAAGTTGTGGATCTTCCAAATACTTTACTTTGTCTGCTAACCACTCCAAGGAGTCTTTTATCTTACTCCACTCTTCATTAGGAGAGATCTTTTTAAAACGCTCCAAAATTGTTTCTATGCCGCCCTTTTGTAACAATTTTAAAAAGTCTGAAAAATAATTACTTAGCGCATTAAAATTGTCGCTTAACCCCAACAAAGAACTTATCAGGTCTTTAGTCTTTTTGTCTTTTTCATCTTCAGGCAAAGACTGTATAGGAGCAAAACGTTCCAATAACAATTTTTCTCGCGTCGCGTAAATGTCCTCAAACACCTCTATAACATTTGTTTCATCAACAACCAAGTTTTTAAAATCTAAGGCAATTTCAGGTATAACAAAAGCCGAAAGGTCAAAATCAACTCTTACGGACGCCTTATCTAATCCCCATCTATCTAGCCAATACCTATTCTGGGCTTCTTGCCCTACATAACTATCTTTCAACTTCTCTCCTTCAAATAAGTCGTCTGCAATCTTATTTATTATCTCTTCCGCCTGAGCTTTTTCATCCTCAGTTAAATCTTTCCGTAATAATTTGTGCCAAGCATTCACAAAAGACGTGCGTGTTCTGTTTGCGCGGATCTCTCCTTTTGTTATAACCTCATCAATAAACTTGGTGGCATCAAAAAACTTTTTTATTCTCTCATCCGCTGCTTCAAATACTCTTGAATATATTGACTTTCCATCACGTAATGTTGTAACAAAATCTATCAATTTGGCGGTACTTGGTTGGAAAACCACACCAATCAATAAAGAATCTAACCAAAAGTTAACCAAGGTATAGATTGTTTTTTCTTTTTTAACAATGTATTTAACATAATCAACAGGATTAGAAGGTCCTCTCAAATAAAGATCATCATGTATAATTGCCTCCACTAACTCTTGGGGTACATTTGAGAAATCCTTTTTCTTCTTAGGAGGCAGTGCCTTCACTAGAGGAAACTTAAAAGTACGCATTACACCTGTATCACCTATGTATCCCAAGCGGGAGATGTGTAGTTTGTAACCTTTTTTCATTTTCATTGGTTCTGTATTTGGTATTAAAACCAACGCGCCCGGGGTTCGGTCACCGCAATGCGGTTGGGGTTTGGCCCCCAAAGGCAAAGGTGGCTTATCGCCACCTGGAACCTACTACCCGGGCATTTAGGTGGTGCAATAGATTATAGCACATTAAAATTGTCTCAACTATCTTTGAACCTTGACCTGTACTTTCAAACACGAAACTTAAGGGTTATGCTAAAATCCGTTATGCCTGAAAGAAAATGCCCCTTTGTACCCAGACAAAACCCCGTAGAATGCCCACAATGTGGTGGCACAGATACAAACGTTATTGGAGAAAACCTGGTGAAATTGCAGCAACAGATACAAACGTTATTGGAGAAAACCCTGATTTTCTACACTGTGATGAGTGCGGTTATAAGGGGCCCAAGGCCCCCTTTACACCACCTTCTGATAACCCAGACCCGAGATGGGATCCTACCAAACATTTAAAAAATCTCGGCTACCTTGACGACTAACCCTGCTCCTTACCAATCTCTCTTACAATCTCATCTAAAATATTAAGCGCTTGGATTGGAGTTATATTATTTATATCCACCTTGTTAAGTTTTGCCCTAAGGCGATCTATTATCTCTTTATATTTATTGGCTTTATCTGATAACACAGGCTCTAAACTTAATTGCACGGGCTGATAAGCACTTTGATAAAGAGTTTTACCTTGCATTATTTTAAGTAACATATTTTGAGCTTCTTTTAAAATACTTTCGGGTAGACCAACCAATTTTGCCACGTATAAACCATAACTTTTGTCTGCTCTGCCCTGACTTACTGTATACAAAAAATATACATTATCTTTTTCTTCAAGCACGTCTACCTTGTAATTTATAAAACCTTCTTCAGTATCTTCAAGTTGGGTAAGTTCGTGAAAATGCGTTGCAAAAAAAGTTAACGCGTTTATCTGCTTTTTAATGTATTTAGAGATGCCATAAGCCAATGCAAATCCTTCGTGGGTGCTTGTTCCTCTACCTATTTCGTCAAGAATTATTAAACTTTTTGAAGTTGCGTTGTTTAAAATATAGGCAGTTTCTGCCATCTCTACCATAAATGTGCTTCTACCGGTGGTTATATCATCACTTGCCCCAACTCTTGCAAATATCTTGTCACGTAATTTAACAGAGGCTTTTTTTGCAGGAACAAACGAACCAATCTGTGCAAGAAGCTGTATTAGGGCAACTTGCCTTATAAAGGTTGACTTACCACCCATATTTGGACCGGTAAGTATTACAAAGTTTTTGTCTTTTGTAATCTTTATGCTGTTCTTTATAAAATTTTGGGTATATTGCTCTACTACGGGATGCCGCGCATTAATAAGTTCAAGCTCTAACGTAGAATTATCATCTAATATTGAAGGTTTTGTGTAGTCATATTTGTGTGCTATGTAAGAAAATGTGTTAATTACATCCCAATATGCAACTTGGTTACTTATGTTAAATAGGGTGCTTACATATTGTTGTAGTTTCTCTAGTAAACTTGCATACAGTTTGGTTTCAAGTTCTATTATACGCTCTTGAGCAGTAATAATTTTTTCTTCTAACTCCTTAAGTTCTGCTGTTATAAAACGTTCTGCATTAACTAGGGTTTGCTTACGTATAAAGTAATCTGGCACTTTACTAAGTTGGCCCTTTGGTACTTCAAGGTAGTACCCAAACACTTTGTTAAAGCCTACCTTAAGTTTCTCTATGCCCGTTTTTTGACGCTCTTTTTCAAAAATCTTTTCTAGTACGGTATTTGAGTTATACGCAAGTTCACGCAAGTTTTTAAGTTCTTGATCCACTGCACTTTTTATTACTTCTCCATCCCCAATACTTTGGGCAGGCTCTTCTACGATATATTCATCTACGGTTTCAATAAATTCTTCTGCTTTTTTAAGATTAGTGTTTATATTTGTATCTTTAACTGAATCTTTTATAAGATTTAAAACCTCTAATACCTTTATTAACGAATTTTTTAACATTACAAGTTGCCTTGGTTTTATGCGCCCCATTGCTAAAAGCCCTGTTAAACGTTCTATGTCATAGACTCTGTTAAGCAAACTACGTATTTTGTTGGTAATATCAGGCCTTTGAACAAACTGTTCTACGTGATAAAGTCGCTCTTCTATAATTTGTCTATCAGTTAATGGCCGTAGTAAAAACTGACGTAAGAGCCTGCCTCCCATTGGCGTCATTGTTTTATCAATTACCCCTAAAAGGGAATGGTCTAAACTACGGGTAAGGTTATTTTCAAATATATCAAGGTTTCGCAAAGTTGTAGGGTCAATCTGTAAGTATTTTTCAAATTCATAACGTTTTATGGTAAAGTGGTCAATCTTTGTTTGTTTAGTGTCTTCAAAGTAGGAAAGTAATAGATATAATACGAATTCTTCCCCCTTATTATTCAAACCTAAAGCGTGTTTTTTCTCTAAAAAACGCTCATTAAGATAATCTTCTACAACATGACTTGATACAGATTGCATAGTGGGTACCAAAAATACAACGTCTTTAAGGTAATCTATGGTATTTTCATCAGAAGATAAAACTATAACCTCCTTAACTTTTTCTTTAAGTAATATCTCTTTTAAAAGCTGCCACTCATTTGGTGATAAGGTTGCAACATAAATATGTGAGGTTAAAAGGTCACCAATAGCAAGATATATCCCGTTTTTATTGTAAAGTATTGCTGCTACATAGTTGTTCTCTTTTAGGGTTAAAATATCTTCACTTGTTAAGGTTCCTGCTGTTACTACTTCAACTACTTTTCTATCCACTAAGCCTTTGGCAAAACGCGGGTCTTCTACTTGATTGGCAATGGCCACCTTGTAACCTTTTTGTACTAACTTTGGTAAGTGTGTATCTAGTGCTTTTATTGGGAAACCTGCCATTGGGGCAGCGTTTTCTCCCTTTTCCCGAGAAGTTAGAGTAAGACCTAGTTCTTTTGCCAAAATGTGGGCATCTTCATAAAAACACTCATAAAAATCTCCCATTTGAAAAAGCAACACACAGTCTTTATACGCCTTTTTAAGTTTTAAATACTGCTGCATTAATGGTGTAATTTTTGGCATAGTTATTGGATTATACTAGCCGTACTGATATCTTTAAGGCTTACTAGGCATCCTAATACGACTCTTACCTACAAAGACGTAGTAACTAGGCTAGACTTGTATACCCCAATCGGCTATGTACACATACAAACTAGGATACAAGTAACCCCTCTTTATTGTTAATAGCCCCAACAAAGAGGGGATTGTAATAAAAATAAAGCCCCAAAATTATGAAAGCTAGAGCAACAACAAACGGTAAGCTATCAAATACTCCTGTAGGGGGCACATCACCACCGCCACCCGAAGAGGGTGGGGTTGTCGCCCCCCCAGTTGTTGTACCCGTAGGTGCCCCTGTGTTTAGTGTTATGGGTTCTGATTCTAAAACTAGATCTGGCAGGTCACTATTGCTTATTCTATAAAAATAGACCCCGCTATCATCATTTGTATAACTTGCAATCTGATAGGTACGGCCCGTAGCTCCTGTTAATGGATTGTTGTCTTTGTACCACTGATATGAATCTTTATTATTAGAGGTAGCAGGTATCTCAACATTCAATGTAACTGTATCACCCAGTTGGGCAGTCAGGTTTTTAGGGATGCCAACCTTCTGTTGCGGTGCATAAACCACTTTCACTCCCCTTGATATAAGAGTAGGTATAACTGGTAACATATCTTCAAACGCGAACTTATTCCCCAATAATGGGAAGTCTGCCAGCTTTGTTAAATTTCCTATACTGCTTGGTATACTACCACTTAATTGGTTATTGTCAAGGTGTAGGTTTACCAGATTCGTTAAGCTACCTATACAACTTGGTATATTACCGCTTAGTTGGTTAGTACCTAACCATAAATCTACCAAATTTGTTAAATTGCATATATCACTTGGTATACTACCACTTAATTGGTTTACGTGTAAATAAAGATGTGTTAGATTCGTCAAATTACCTATACAGCTCGGTATATTACCACTAAGTTGATTGTTATCTAACCCCAGTCCTTGTAAATTACCTAAATTACATATCGTCGTAGGTATATTCCCACTCAACTGATTCACATGCAAATACAACCCAACCAAATTACTCAAATTACCTATACTGCTTGGTATACTGCCGCTCAATTGGTTAGTGTCAAGGTGTAGGCTCACTAAATTTGTCAAATTACCTATGCAACTTGGTATACTACCGCTTAATTGGTTCGTACCTAGCCACAAATCTACCAAATTTGTTAAATTGCATATATCACTTGGTATACTGCCGCTTAATTGGTTTACGTGTAAATAAAGATGTGTTAGATTCGTCAAATTACCTATACAGCTCGGTATATTACCACTAAGTTGATTGTTATCTAACCACAGTTCTTGTAAATTACTCAAATTACATATATCCGTAGGTATGCTCCCACTTAACTGGTTCTGACCTAACGCCAATTTCCGCAAATTACTCAAATTACCTATACAACTCGGTATATTACCACTAAGTTGATTCTTCCATAAATATAATTCCTCAAGTTGAGCAAGATTGCATATGCTCGTAGGGATATTGCCACTTAACTGATTATTATCTAATGCCAAAATCTTTAAATTCGAAAGATTCCCTATCGTATTAGGTATACTGCCGCTTAAACTATTTTTTTGCAAATACAACTTCTGTAGATTCGTTAAATTACCTATAGTACTTTGGAGGGTACCTACCAAATTATTATTCTGTAAATTAAGCTCTACTACACTCCCTCCGCTTACTGTTACAC
>WFZN01000008.1 GCA_015489555.1 Candidatus Dojkabacteria bacterium
CTTTGGGTATAATGTATTTGGACATATCAATATAGGGCTTAATTCCTTTGCAGGTTGGATAATCTATGCAGCTTAAGAATTTGCCGAATCGCCCAAGTTTTATAACCATGGGTTTGCCGCATATTGGACAAGTTTCCTCAGACTCACCGATGACTGTAAGCTCTTTTTTGTCAGCTTGTTCCTTGGCTGTCTTAAGGGATTTTTCAAATGTTGGATAGACAGCGTCGATTACGTTTATGTAATTCTTGCGGCCGGCTGCAACATGGTCTAAATCGTCTTCAATTTTGGATGTAAACTCATAGTCAACAATGTTGGGGAAGAATTTCTTAAGAAAATTCGTTACTACTTTTCCAAGTTCAGTGGGTTTAATATACCGGCCTTCGTATTCTACATAACCACGTTTGGGAAGTATGCTAATGATTGTGGCGTATGTGGAAGGGCGTCCAATCCCTAACTCTTTTAATGTTTTGACTAAAGAAGCATCGGTATAACGGCTGGGTGGTTTTGTTGTTTTCTGAGAGATCTCCCAGGTAAGGTCCAGCTTATTGCCTTTTTTAAAGGTATCTTTTGTTTCTTCTGAGAGCATATTATAAAGTTTTAAAAAACCAGGTTCAATCAGAAGGCTATCTATGAGTTTGATAGATAGTTTATTTTCATTGAGTAGCTTTTGCAGGGTAGTGTTTTGTGGTGATAGTACAATCGTATATCTTTTATATTTTGCCGGTTTTGCCTGAGTTGCTAATGCTCGGTTCCATATAAGAGCATATAGTTTCACAAGAGGAGCGGGTAACTTACCTTCTAAGTCTTGTGGGGTGATAAAGATGTTGATTGGACGGATGGCTTCATGGGCTTCTTGAGCAAGTTTTGACTTAGTCTTATATTTTCTAATTGATTCGTTTCTAATTTTTGGGTAGTATTTAGTCAGGAATTTATGAAATTGTTTTATAGCTTTGTCACTAAGGTGATAAGAGTCGGTACGCATATATGTAATAAGAGCTTTATGCCCTGCTCCTGGTATATTTACCCCCTGATATAACTGTTGAGCAAGTTGCATAGTATATTTGGCTTTGTACCCTAGGGTTCTATTTGCTTCCTGTTGCAGTGTTGCTGTATCAAATGGAGGGGGCGGATTCTGGTATGTAATTTGTTCTTTTACTTCTGATACTATAAATTCATTGTGTAGATTAAGAAGTTTGGTCAGCTTCTGGGCAAGTGTCTTATCCGTTAGTTTAGCTTTCTTGGATCCTTTGTATATGTAAAATATGGGTTTTCCCTTAGAATGGATAATATAGTAAGCGGTCGGTTTGAAATTCTCCCTTTCTTCTTCGCGTTCAACGATCAGCCGTAGAGCAGCTGACTGTACTCGTCCGGCTGACAGACCATAACGTAATTTTTCCCATAACAGTTGGGAGAGAGGGTAACCTATAAGACGGTCAAGGATACGCCGTGCTTTTTGGGCGTTGACGAGGTTGGTATCAAGGTCTCTTGCATGTTGGATTGCACTTTTGATGGCTTCTTCCGTGATTTCATGAAACACTATGCGTTGATAGTTTTTGGGTTTTGTAAGCTCTAATACCTGCCAGGCGATGGCTTCCCCTTCCCGATCAGGGTCGGTAGCTAGTAATACTTTACTGGCTTTTTTTACCGCAGACTTAAGTTGACGTATGATCTTGGTTTTACCTTTTATAGGGACATATTCAGGGTAGTAATTATTGTTTATGTCTACACCAAGCTTGTTTTTGGGTAGGTCTATAAGATGTCCTAGTGTGGCTACTACATTATATTTATTGTTTAAAATGCGGCCTATCGTACGTGCTTTAGCCGGAGATTCTACTATAATTAGATTCTCGTCTTGTTTGGAGGACGGCATTCTGTATTATATATGTTTATGTAACCAAACGTGTTGGTTGGGTGCTACTAATTGGTTAAAAGTTGAGGTGATCAACCTTAGGTGGTTCTGCATATAAGTTTATTAGCCTAACGACTTATAGCCATTGAGCATTTTGATATGTACGCACTAGTTTTGCACCTCCTGAGGTTGCTGGGGTTATCTTTAGAGGTTTTAATACGTATATGTTTTTGTTTGTTATTTTTGCAAATTTACCTGTTATAAGAGAGCCGCTTTTTATAGGGGCTTGCAGTATTACTACAAAGTGCGATAGTCCTGCTATCAGCCTGTTTCGTATTACGAGTCTGTGCTTAAAGGTTTTATTTGGGGCAAACAGATACTCTGACATCTGGATCTCCGGTGATAGCGTACTACTTTTCAATGGAGGGGCTTCGTGAATCTGGGCTAGAAAGTTGATAATTGGAATGTTTAATTTTTGAGCAGTGTAGTGGGCGAGCGCGTCGCAGCCACGCGCTCGCCCACTTACAAAGCCGACCCTTGCCTCTGCTTTTTTTACAACCTTAGTAAGTTTCGCTATGCCTTGTTCTATGG
>WFZN01000009.1 GCA_015489555.1 Candidatus Dojkabacteria bacterium
GAGTGATAGTTTCTTCAACCCTGCCAAGCACTGTGGCTCAGCTGACTGCAGCCTTAAGAGGAAAATATAACGTAAAACTTACAGCAGACGCCTATCAGAAGATTTACTCTTTAGAGGTTCAAAGGTTGCAAGCTAAAAATCAGAATAACACTCCCAATTTGTATAAGCAGGGAGCTGTTTTAGGGGCTACGGATGTAAAGGATGATAGTATGTTTATACCTGTTATACGCAGATTAGCCACTGAAGACCCATATAAGTCGCAAAACAATCAGAAACGCTCGGTTGACGAAACATCAATTCCTGAAAGCTCCATTTTTGATATATGGGAGGACGAAGAGCCCGATAAAGTCGCCAGTGCAGATAGTACCTTAACTGTTGGGCCTTCTGCTGTATTGACAAATACTGAGGCTAAAGATTTAGAACAATCCGTTCAAGTGTTAGGCGTCGTAGACAATAGCAACTATAATGCCGCAGATTATTACTCATATTTCTAAGAGCACTTGGTAGGTGTCCATGTAAGAGGCTTAAAAAGCTGGTTTCTGTCTATAGATCTTGTATTACGGTAACAACTCGGGTTGATCTTAACAAGGCAAGAGGTGCAATGTAATAGAATTTATTTTTCTATACACCCAATGGTGGTCTTTTTTTGTGGGGCGTATTCTTTTACAAGTATAAAATTTTTGTTATCAGCTGTAAGGTAGCTGCACATCCAGTCAGTGCGTTTGAGAGTCCAAGTGTTTTGTTTTGCATAAAAGTTACATTTTACCATGTATTCAACGTTTGTTGTGTCAATATTTGGGGGAGTAGGGTTTTGTTTTGTGTCAAAATATTTACAATAGTAGTGTTCTGTTGGGGTTTGGTAAGAGTATAGATTTACTACATAATCTAAACTACTTAGACGTGGGCGTAGTATGTACCATATATAGATATTGCTGTTATTTTTTATTGCAACTGTAAGTAATCTTGTTTGTTCTACCATGCTATAGACCACGTTGGTGTTTTTCAAGTAATCTATTAAGTTTTGTTCGGTAGTAGTTTTAATTGCCTGGGGAGTGCCAGAGAGTACCGTAGATAATCCCGGGATTTCTTGTTTTTGATCAAAATAAAGAGTGTTTGAATAAAGCTGTATTTTGTTCCATATACTAGCGGGATCAACGGGGTTTATTACAGCAGTAGATGGGGTAGGAGTTTGGGAAGTTTGGGTAATCGTGCTGGTTGGCAATTGGTTGTTGGTTGGTTGTTCGTTGTTTATATTATTAATATGGTTTGTGTCAATTATTTCTACTGGTTTGGTCAAAAATAAAGAATATATAAATAATAGGCTCCAACTAAGCATAGTAATTATTCCCAAAATGATGCTTGCCTTCTTAAAGAATCTCTGAAGTTTTTTTTGTTTGCGTTTGTATAGGTTTTCAATATCATGTGCAATGTCTTGGCCTTTTTGTATTACGTGTTCTGCTTTTTCTTTAAGGGCTGAGGGTTGTTGATATAATTCCATAGGGAATTATAGTGTATTATGATGTATAATAAAAGGCAGCAAAGACTAGCTACCCGATTATAAGTTTAGATAAAATAATTACTAAAAGAATGCCCAATTTAAAGAGTGCTAAGAAAGCTTTAAGACAGAATTTAAAAAGATATATTCAGAACAAGCGTTTAAAAGAACGTGTAAAACGTTGGTCTAAAAAGTTTGACAGCATTGTAAAAGAAAAAAACTACGACGAGGCTAAAAAGGTATTAGCATATTTGCAGAAATTAATAGATAAAGCAGCTAAAAAGAATATATTTCACAAAAATAAAGCTAGTAGACTTGTTTCAAGACTATACAAAAAGTTAAACAGTATAGAATCTTTAGGTACAAAATAGGAATATGTTTTGCCAATGAACACGCTTTTATATGGATACATAAACGGTTTGGCTGATAATCATGCTCATCTTTTTATGTTAAATGATGCAAGGGCCGCCACACAGCGGTTTGTTAAACATAAAGGAAAGTACATTTTAGAGGTGGTAGTTCACCCTGATTATTTGGCAAGAAGCTTAAAGATAAAAGAGGACTTTAACAATATAGTACATATTGCTTTTGGGATTCACCCTGAGTACTTAAAACCAAAATATGCATTAGTTCAAGAAGAACGTAATAGAGTATATAAGGATACACAATCTGCGATTGTAGCATTTGAGCAGGTGTTTGATAGTTATGCTGACTCAATAAAAGTTATTGGAGAAGTAGGCCTAGACATATATCGAGTAGAAACACTGGACGCTCAAACTTTACTAGCGAAACAAGAACAATTACTTGTGTATTATATAGGGCTTTGTAAAAGCCGTAACCTACCGCTAATGCTTCATTTAAGGGGAAAGAATAACAATGATTATTCTGTGTATCATCGTGCAATAGAGATACTTAAAGAAAACGGTATAGTCTCGCAGGATGATCTAAAGGTTTATTTCCATAGTTTTGTTGCGGATTTAGATGTAGCGAAAAAAGTTATAAATAACGGGTTCTTTATAGGTGTAAACGGAATAGCTACCTATAAAAGCGCAAGCCACTTAAAAGAGGTGATAAAGTTTGTACCCGAAGACCTGATACTTATAGAAACGGATTCTCCTTTTTTAAAGCCTTCAAATGTTTCCAAAAATTGTTGTATAAAGAATAACGAACCTGTTGCTGTAAAATATATACAGGAATTTGTAAATCGTATTAAAGCGGGGGGTTAAAGTCATAAATATGATAAATATGTCACAAGATTTACATAACGAAAATAATGAAATCCATACCAACACAGAACATAATATTGCAACTAGGAAAAGTACAGTCCATGAGGTTAATATATCTCCAATTACCCATATTATTGTAAAAAATGCTAGGGAGCACAATTTAAAAGGAGTAGATCTTGTAATACCCAAGCGTAAGCTTACAGTATTTACAGGTCTTTCAGGTTCTGGTAAGTCAACAATGGCAATGGATACTATTTATGCAGAGGGTCAAAGAAGATACGTAGAGAGTTTATCAACATATGCTCGGCAGTTTTTAGGAGAGTTAAAACGGCCAAAAGTTGATAAAATTGAAGGGTTATCACCTGCTATTGCAATAGATCAGAAAACAAGTAGCCATAACCCTCGTTCTACCGTAGGTACAGTAACAGAGATATATGACTATATGAGGCTTTTATGGGCAAGAGTGGGTACGCCTTATTGTCCTTACTGTAATAGAAAGCTTGAGGCTTTAAGTGCTGATGAGGTAGTGTCAGAGATTATTAAGGCTGTAAAAGGTTTTTTAAATACCTCTGTTGGTACAAAATACGGTTTTAGGGGTTATATTTTGTCCCCAGTGGTTGATGATAGAAAAGGTGCATACGAACACTTATTTATAAACCTTCGGAAACAGGGGTGGAACTTTGTTTTTGTAGATAATATACTTTATGATTTAGATAAGGGGTTTCCAACACTTGATAAAAACAAAACCCATAATATTTGGGTAGTTATAGATCAGTTATATGTTACTTTACGGGAACTTGAGGATCGCAAAACATACGACTTATTAGTGTCACAACTTACCAGAGATGTACAACATGCGCTACATCTTGAAGAATCTAAAATATTACTTGCTGTAGTAGAAGACAAAGTTGAAGGTTTCCCTCAAAGACCAACTAATTTGGAGATTAAAGAGTTTAATACAGCAGCGTATTGTAAAGAGCATAATTTTTCTGTGCCTAAGCTTGAGCCTAGGCATTTTTCGTTTAACTCACCAGTTGCTGCCTGCTCTGTATGTGAAGGACTAGGGTATAAATTGCAGATTAAACCAGAGCTTTTACTTGATAAAGAAAAAACCATAAATGAAGGGGGAATATACCCATTTAATAGGTTCTCGAGTGCGATACCTGATCCTTTTGGGAAAATGCATCGTTTATTTTTTACGGTTGCCTATGAGAATGATATACCCCTAGAAGTACCTGTAAAGCATATTCCTTGGCACAAACTTGAGATATTGCTTAATGGAGATGGCAAGTATTATGATGTAAAGGTACCATCACTCAACCGTACTCTACGATTAAAGTGGGAGGGGATCGTCAAGTTTTTGACAGATAGATATTATTCAACTAAGTCAGAGCTTGTACGCAAAGAAATAGAGCGATACATGGTTGAACAACAATGCTCAGAATGTGGTGGGGCTCGTTTAAAATTAGAGTTTCTATCTGTCAAAGTTGATGCCTTAAATATACATGAAGCAGGTCAGCTTTCTGTAAAGGATTTTAAAGAGTGGATAAGTAAGGTAGCAGATAAATTATCTTTAATGAAAAAAGAAATAGCTGCTTCTATTATTAAAGAGATCGTTACACGGCTTGATTTTTTGATTGATGTGGGCTTAGGTTATTTGACTATAAATCGTAGATCCAATACCCTTTCTGGAGGTGAGTCACAGCGTATAAGGCTTGCAAGTCAGATAGGTACGGGGTTAACCG
>WFZN01000010.1 GCA_015489555.1 Candidatus Dojkabacteria bacterium
ATATATATGCAGCTTCAAAAGTTACCATACTCGGTAAAAAGAATAAAAGAATTAAAATATGTAGAATTGATGGCACTAGTTGAGAATGTTAATAGGCCACCGGGAGGAAGAAGAGTAATAACTAAAATTGTACGCCTTCTAAGAATATCAAAAGATTGGTTTGTGCTTGATGTAGGTTCCAACACAGGATATGTAAGCTTTGAAATATGGAACCAGGCAGAGCCATCAATTATAGGAATTGATATATCTGAAGAAATGATAAAATCTGCATATCAAAAAAGGGAACAATATGCGCCCAATAGTGGAGTAGTTTTCTTAAAAATGGATGCACTTAATATGAGTTTTGGGAATAACACTTTTGATTTAGTAATATCAGGAGGATCAACCCCATTTACCGGAAACATCACTAAAGCATTACAAGAATATGTACGAGTTACCAAACACTGGAAATTTATAGCAGATATTAATTTCTTTTTCCACACTCCTCCCCCCACCAATTTAATTAAGCATCTTAGTAAAACTATAGAGACTAAAATCGAAACTTGGGATTTTAATTGGTGGTACAAAAAATATACTACGATAGAAGGGACGGAAATTTACCATATCGAAAAAGGTATTATGGAACCTGTTACTAAAAAAGAAATTGACGAATATGTAGAATATTTATTAAAACCTTATAAAGAATCTAAAGCAAAAGTAGCCCTACGTAAAAGACTTATGGAAATATATACCTTATTTAACGAAGTACATAAATACTTAGGGTATGGAGCATTTATACTTAGGAAGCGGCCTTTTAAAGAAATTATACTCTTCAAACCTTAAAATAATTATTATGGTTTTATGACTAAATGTGCTATAACAGCGCCTTCATGGGGTGGCCCTTATGTCTTTCCTCACATTTACCAGCTTGGGGTAGAGTTCGTTAAAAACTTTTTTAATTTTGAAGTTTATGAACTTGATTCGGTTAATAAATCTCCCGAGTTTTTGCGTGATCATCCTGATTTTAGAGCAAAGGAGCTTGAAAAAGCTCTGCTAAGCGAGGAGTTTGACTATATTTTTTCCGCCATTGGGGGGGAAGAATCTATTCGTATACTTAAATATCTACATCCAGATAAACTAAAAACGATCAGAAAGAAAGCAATATTTGTAGGTTTCTCTGATGTGACTACAATACATTTTTTCCTAAATAAACTTGGTTATCTTACCTACTATGGACCAAGCATAATGGCCGGTTTTGCCCAAGCCCCTAATCTAGGTGATCATTTTTTAAAACATCTAGAAGAGGTATTTTTAGAACCAAACAAAAAAATTATCTACTATAAACCTTATAGTTTTTATGTAGAAGGATACCCTGATTGGAGTAGAAAAGAATTAGCAGGTCGAACAAATAAAAAACTCCCTAATAAAACTAAGTGGGTCTTCATAAATACTAAAAACACTTCCAAAATTGAAGGGAAGGTAATAGGTGGATCATGGGAAATAATGGATCAGTTAAGAGGTACAAAGTATTTTAATGAGGAGACATTTGATAATAAAATCTTACTTTTAGAGCTTTCTGAGGGGGTGTTCTCTGAAACTTGGATAAGAAATAGTCTTGTAGCATTAGGAGAAATAGGAGTTTGGTCCAGAATAAAAGCGCTTATAATCGGCAGAAGTAGAGGTGATACATTAAAACCTATTCAGACAGCGGTGGAAGATATTGTTCTTAATGACTATAAAGCCCAGATACCTATAATATTAAATTTTGACATTGGACACACAGATCCACAACTCATAATGCCCTTAGGAGGAGATACTATTGTGATAGAAACCGGTAATATATATTGGGTAAGAAAATGATGTCAAAAACTCCTGAATTAAATCCAATTATTCAGGATATAGCTAGAACGCGAGAAAATCCGCTAAGATTTCATGAACGCCTAAAAGGACTTCGTACAAAAAACTGGGAATTCTTTTTTACGCCACAAGAAACTGAGTTTAATATATGGGCAAGAATACAAAGCCTGCAAGTATCCCAAGCAAACGGTTTCGTCTATGTTGAACCAACAGGAATAGTGCCACGAGGATTAGATAGCTATTTAACTCGTACTAACCCCTTTAAAATCGCCCATGTTGCGGGGCATAAAATAGATCTACTAGCCGATATTACTACATTTTTGAGTTTAGTAACATACCTCCAAAAACGGGCATCATATTCCAGAGGTGAACTGGGTGTGAATGCGATTGCCAGTGTTGGAATATCTACACGCCTTCAGCGCTACACAGAAGAAGGTTACCGAAGACAATTTTTAGTATTTGGCAATATAATAAGCGGTCCTAGCAAATACAACAAAGGACCTGAAGACTTTCTTATTAAATCAGTAATAATAAACCTTGAATTAGCACAAAGACTCCTACCTAGTAATACCTGCTTTAGAATACGCATTAGTAACCTCAGTATTATATATACTCTAGTAGATACGCTGAATATGACAGAACAGTTAGCATACCTAACAGAAGAAGAATGGCGATACATCTTACAACAAAAACTAAATATAAAAAAACAGCTCTTTGCTCCTGACGACTTTAAACAACAAGTTAATACAAATCCAAAGATATCTCAAATATTAGCTTCAAAAAAGATTGCATCCAGGTTAGAAAGACGTGCCCGTAGGCTAGCGGAAATCACGGGGGTTGATGTCCTAATAGATATAGGCAGATTGTGGGGACGAGGCCATTATCATCCCGAAGGTACTGTTTGGATGATTGACGTGAAGCGATCTGATGGGACATACGTAGATATTGGCGATGGAGGATACGTAGATTGGGTATCAAAACTTTTAAATGATCAACAAGAAATATCTGTAGTGGGCGGCATAGGTATAAGTTGGATATATCATTTAATTCAATCTGGGGCTTTGGAAAATTAACGTATATAATCGACCCTCACAAAACTTTTCAGTTACAAACAAAACCTAGACTTTGCTTTATCTTCTAATTGACACAGCCTATGCTGCAAAGCAGTTAGCCGAAGGTAAGTTACCAAAAAACACCGCAATATTGGGACCAAAAATTTTAGCAGATATCTACGATCTTGAGATAATCGATAACGACCTACAAGATCTAAAAGACAACAAAACGTGGTTTTTGGGGGTGGTAAGGGGGTGAAAAAACCTCTAATGCGAACGTAGCCATAGCTATAATATAAAAACTAAACTAAATAATGTAATAACTCATAATGGAACACACGAAAATTGATCCCAAATTACTAGAAGAATTAGAACAGGCTTTAGGTTATATTAAAAAAGTTTTTGACATTAACCACCTGATAAACGCCACGCAAACAACATCACAAATTATTAAGTACTACGAAAAGTCAGAAAAGGCGTATCATTTTATACATTCTACAAAGGGTTCCATTCATTTTCCCTTGCTTTTAAATAACCAATCTAAACCAGAGGAGCTTGCACAGGCGTATTTTATAGAAGAATACATTAAAAATATTAATACCCAAAAAGTACTTGAGTTAGGGGTAGGCAAGGGATTTAACATTAAATATTTAGCAAGCAATTACCCACATATAAAATTTTGGGGAATCGATATAACTCCTATTAATATACAAAAAGCAATGCACGCTACAGAACATCTAGAAAACGTATTTTTATGTAGAGGCGACTTTGAGAGACTCCCATTTAAACAAAAACATTTTGACTTAATTTACAGCATTGAAACTTTTTGCCATGCAACCAATCTAAAATCCGCGTTAAAAGGAGTTCATTATGTACTAAAACCTAAGGGTTATTTTATTGTTTTTGACGGATACAGAAAAACAAACATTAATAAATTACCCCAGAACCTAAAAACAGCTGCTATCTTAGTAGAAAAGAGTATGGCGGTAAACCAAGGGGCAACTATAAATACATGGGTCAAAACAGCCCAACAAGTTGGCTTTAAAGTTATTGTAAAAGAAGATTTAACATACGCTACAATGCAAACGTGGGAAAAATTTCAAAAACTTGCCAGTTTTTACTTTAAGTTTCCCACATTTGCAAAAATTACTACTAAAATTTTTGACACATTGCTATTACAAAACGCAATTGCTGCTACATTAGCTCCGCTTACTATCAAAGCCGGAGTACATGGATACTACAAAGTTGTTTTACAAAAATAAAACAATTGCACCACCAATTTGTATAAGATATATGCTTTTTCAAAAAATATCCATACCCTACCGGGCAAAATCCGATAATATACTATTATGTCATCTACACGCAGGCATTTAACTCAAGGTGAAAGATCTACTGGTATTCCGCTCGATACTCCATCTCTTAGAAAAAAATTTAATTACCTTCCGCCTAAAAAGCAGTTTGAGCTCCTAAGACGCACACCTCTTTTTACTACTACCATACCATTTCTTCTCCTAGAAGCACCAGACGGGGGAACACACCTAGTTACTGGCGTCCGAGAGATAAATGGCGAATTAAGAGTTACTGGGCTTGGTGGAGGATTAACTCCTTTTGTTAACGCCGTAACACCAAACCCCCAGGATACACGGCAAGAAACCCAACCCCAAAGTAGCGTCGAAACGTGGCTAGACCTTGTACGTATCAACCTATTACGTGAAGCCTTAGAAGAACTAACAGAAGGTGCACGCTTTTTAAGAAATAAAAGAGATGGCCTTGAACAAGCTACAATGCAACTCCGAGAAACACTTGAAAGCTACCTCCTGGGTCAACAGACAACAGTAAGGATTATTAACTGGGAAGGCCGGCCTATAATCGACACGCTTTTCTTCCCACCTGCAGCGTCCCTGCAGCCTCCTCCAGAGGTTAGCAGATATATCTTACAAAAATCCTGTCGCCAAGAAGGTATAGTACATGCAAGGCCATTTGACGTAATTGAGGCTCTAAAACAAACAGCAGAAAAGCTTGGTATATCGTACCAAGCCCTCTATGAAGGTCCCTTGAGCCAGAGGCTACCACACTTACTAAAGGTAGCAAAGCTAATTCACGAACAAGGGCTTGTATTAACCCAAAATGAGCGAACAAAGGCCATACTACCGCCAATTGGATTTACAGTAGCAGATGCTGTAATATATGTCTTGTCAATAGTTCACTATGTTGATGTTAACGAAAGAACCCGCAACTTTTCCCCTCCAGGTATCATATATCAAGATAGTCAAACTTTTGCTTTTAGTAAACAGGAACAACTATTTACATACTCATACTACGATCCTGCTTGCCCAACTGCAGGGCTACCCCTCCCGCAAACAGTAACCTTAGAAGGTTTCTTTTTAAACGGAACTCCAACAAACGTTAATATATTACCCAAAACTTTTACATGGGCATATGAGGTTTATACCGGCTTTCTGCAGGTAACAGAAGTCTTAGAAACAGCTGACAAGTTAGCAAAACAGTTTATTACAAACCCAGACACTTTTTGGAGAATAATAATAGAATCTATAAATCCCTCGTACTCTACTTGGTTTGATGAAGGAAGTTTTCTAAAAATAACAAAAAGATATCTTAGTTTCCTTACCCACATTACTGGGGCGTCCAAAGAAAAAGCAAAACTGTACCAAGAACTAGCTCATAAAATTAGCGCATACTTCAACACACTTGGTTTTGCATTAGATGGCCAAGATAGGCCTTTTAAAACAGTAGAAGACTTTCTAGAATTTCTAAAAACTATAAAAAATCAGATTAGGGAAAAAGCACCAGACACTGCAGAAGAATACCACATATGGTGGACATTATGGCTTTTAATATTTGTACCCTTTATAGAGACTATATTGCGCGAATTGTTTGCTAAGGTAATAGAAAGGCCAAAAGGACTTAACAAACTTACCCCCTTTGTAGGTTCAATACCACCGTTTAACCCCCGAATAGAGTACTTTCGTCTCAAGAGAACCAGAAATCCACGTAGATGGCAAATTCTAAAAGAGCAGTTTGCCAAATTATTAGAAAAAATGACCACCAACCCAAGATCTAAAGGCAGTAGAACCCATCAAAGTGCACCTTTCTCTCCGGTTAGTACTAAAAAACTTAATACACACCAGCATAACCTCTAAAGCACGGGCGATGGGTCTTCTCTGCCAGGGGGTGGCAAGTAATTTGTATTCCTAAAAAATATAACGTTTTAAGCTTCTTAAAACGTTATGTGGTAATAAAGGGTTTTGCCAAAAAATATGTTACAGTTGTCAATTAATCCTAATTTCTATAATCTTATAATGCCCCCCAAAAACATAATAGGCTGGTACAACAAGTTTGCTAAAGTTTACGCTAAACGTGTTGCAAATTCTGCTCCTATAGAAGCCCTAAACCAATTTACCCAACACATAGAACCAGGGGGACTTATACTTGATGCAGGGTGTGGCTCAGGTAGAGATAGTAGGTTACTGACAGAAAGGAGGTTTAATGTCATCGGTGTTGATCTATCAGAAGAGCTACTTAAAATAGCTCAACAAACTAATCCAAAAACACAGTTTATTTGCGCGGATATCAAAGAGCTTCCGTTTAAAGATAATTACTTTGATGGAGTCTGGTGCTCTGCGGTACTTTTACATCTTGAAACAATAGAAGATGTTAAGAAAGCCCTAAAAGAAATGTACAGGGTACTTAAACCAGGAGGGATAATCTTTATTGGCGTTAAAAAACAACTAGGAAAGAACAAAACCGAATACGTAAAAGACAAAGACACCAGAGAGCCACGCTTTTTCAGGTATTTTACTAAAAAGGAGATAGAAGATCTTTTAAAGGAGGTGGGCTTTAGAGTGCTGGGGATTACTAAAAGACCTTCCAAAAGTAGAAAAACTGTCGTATGGCTACAGGTTTTTGGGGAAAAGCCGTTATAATTGGTTCTATGCCACATAGCATCGACCGTGGGGTACCAAAACCATTACCAAAAGAATATATTTCACTAACATTAGGCTACCTTTGGCGTGGTTTTGAAACTTTAAGTGACTGGGGGTACTCGCTAGAGCTCTTTCCCGATAGTAAAGCAATATTACTTGAAGGGCAACGCTTCGCCATAGTTCAAACTACCATCTTTGTTGGAGCTGCACCTTTACTAGACTTATCTAATTTCTTACCCGAAAAAGGCCCATCACTTGCTATAGTTATAGATCCAGATGCAGAAAGAATAAGTCACGGGATACTTTTAGCTCTTGCAAGAGGCAACATAGCTGATGCCGTAGAAATAGCTACTAATGGACACCAACAATATCTTGATCCATCAGAAAGCACTTATTTAAAATTACAACAAGCTTACTTGCGTTTAAAAAACCAACTTAACAAAGGGCATTTTGTTCATCTTTTACCCTTTCAAGTAGAAAGCGCTGCCGCAATGTTTAGAAAAGAAACCCCCTTTGCTGATAGAGTAGTGTGTTTGTTCCCCTCTATTACTCTTCCTATGCCGTCATTATTTGAATTAACAAGAAGAGTATTAAGACCTGGAGGAGAATTGATCTTACAAACTGACTCAGAGGATATATTTTCAATAGCCGTAGAGACAGCCCCCACTCAAGGATTTTGGCAACAACCTTTTACTCCACAAAGATTTGTATCTTTATACAGTATTGCGGGGAGTAATAAAAGAGTATATACGCTTAGTTTTAAAAGGTGAAGTAATAGTTAAGAATAACTAATAAGTAGCAACCTACTCTTTCCCACTTGTACCATCTTCACTGAGATCTGGTATACCTGATGTAAATAGCCCCGCACATTGAAGGTGTACTTCGACTTCAACTCCAGGCCCCTCTCCCTCAGACCCTACCAACAAAACTCTTGTGGCTTGCTCCCCTGGTTTAAAAGGAACACCACATTGATTACAGCCTGGCTCAGTAGGGGTTACTTCTTCTGTTACTCTCCCAATTTTAGGCTCTCCCCCGATTCTGTTGGGCAGCATAAAAAACATAGTAATTAGTTTAGTTATGTGTATGAATTTTAACACAAGTTAAATTAAGTTAAATACATCAACGTTTAAGAAAACGGAGCGTAACTTATAAGCTTTCTTCATACCTGTGCCACGTACTATTACTTAGGAACAAGCTTACCTATTATCCATAAATTCTTCAAAATTTTACAATGTTATAATTGCGTAATGCCTATTCTGTAATGACGGACGAAGCAACACGCCGAATCCCTAGCACCCTTTTAACTACCAACCCTATCTCACACCTTTTTAGCAAGAATTACTGCCCGCTTTATAGAGCCTACAACTTTATACCAGTCATCTTCTAAAGGCAGGTATTCAACTGCCACAATTTCCTTGAATCCGACTCTTTTTAACTCTCGTAAAATGTCCTTCTTCCTATGTGAATATTGGTCGTCTCCCCTTGCTTTAGGATGAAATAACATCATTAAAACAAAAGCTTTTCCATACTCTAACACGCACGTAAGGCCGAATAACTGCTATAATCCCCTATGCCTATAATCTTTGGAGATGGTAATATCCAGGCTACTTTAAAAGATAATAACTCTTCACCATTTTACGCTAATCTGAATAAAATTTTTCAAAATCTTTCTGATTTTTCGCACCTTGATATGTTAGTAGGATTTTTCTATTTTTCAGGATTTATTGTAACACACGAAAGTCTAAAAGATCTTAAAGTTCGCATTTTAATAGGTCTTAATACAGATTTTATAGCTAGTAAACTAGTAGTATACAAAGATACACTCGATGGCTATAACACCCCTGAGAAGATTCAGTCTACTTTAATCTCAAAAATTAAACAAGCATTTGAGAAAGATACTAAGCTTGATACTCAACAGGCTGCTAAAGCTTTGGAAATCTTTATAGAAAAACTTAAAAACGGAACCCTGGAAATTCGTAAAACCCAAGACCCCAATCACGCAAAATTATATATATTAACCCGTAGAAACCCCAATCATCTTAATCCTAATATTGTAATTACTGGCTCAAGTAACTTTACTTACTCAGGTTTGGGTGGTCAAAACGAAATAAATGTGATAGACACTGAACCTACCACATACAAACAAGCTAAAGAATACTTTGAAAGATTATGGAAAACTGCTATACCTGTATTAAACCAAGAAAACATAAACGAACTTGAACCCACTTTAAAAAGATTACTGTGGCCTATTGCAGAGTATACTCC
>WFZN01000011.1 GCA_015489555.1 Candidatus Dojkabacteria bacterium
TAAGAGACAGCCCCCTCTTTTGCGGGGGTGCCCCCGCCCCCTACCACATTGGATTTTGGTGGCTTACAGGACTTTTAATGCGCATAACCTCAAACTATAACCTTGTATTCTGGATAAGAGTGCTTGCAATCTTTTCATTTATTGCCTTAGTGTTAGGTTTTAGACGCCTAACCTATATTATTACCAAGAACAAAACCATCTCCAACCTAAGTCCGCTTGTTTTTGTTATTGATCCTTCCTTGGAAGGTTTGTTGCTTTTAGAAAAGATTCAGTATCTTAAAGATTACGGTTTGCTGGGATATCTAAAAAATGTTCTACAAACCAAACTATTCTTCCAATCCCTCCCTTACCATGCCAAAGACCCTGTTTTACTTTTTTGGAACCTTAACACTTTATTAAATCAGCCTCATTTTATTATGGGATTTGCTTTGTTTGTATGGTTAATAATTATCTGGTATTATGCAGTGCATCAAAAAAGAATTAAAATAAGACTTTTTTATGAACTTTTTTTAGCGGTAGGCACCATATTACTCTTTTTTGTGCATAGGCCATCTTTTGGAGCGTGGGGATTTTTTCACTTTTCGCTGGCGATAATATTGCTTTATAGAGGCATTAAGCGTTTACTCCTAAATATTTTTTACAAAAATAAACAATTTGTAGCACCTTTAAAAGAGATTTTTCAAAAAAGCCTACCTTTTATCAGTATAGGAACTTTACTTGGGGCAAGTGTAGTGTTCGTTTATCTACGTTTAGTCGGGCAGTTGGGGGCAAACCTAATGAATCAGATAAAACGAGAATGGGGGTTTTTATACAATGTCTCAGAATTTTACAGTAGTTACAAATTTGCTCTGGCGAAATGGATTGTGTTTTGGTACTACAATTTAGGCTTTAGCATCTTTTTAATTCCGCTAGGGATTTTGATTTATAAAAAGATATTAAATGTAAAGAGTAAAGAATGGTCTCGCCAAGGTTTTGCTAGCGTACAGTCGCTTACTGGGTATGCAGTGTTTCTAACCGGCCTTTTGTTATTTGCTTTTGCAAATACCTTTAAATTTTATCCAGATACGGCAGTAGGACACAAGTTAATAAATAGTGCATTTTATCTTTGTGGGATCTGGATATTTATAAGTTTGTATGCGTTTTTAAAGAGTAGGTTAATTGTTGGCAAATTTATGATATTTTTGTTAATTTTGCTATGGTCTGTTAATTTGGGTCTAAACCTATATCCCTATTTTGTTAAAGGATACGCCAAATTTAGCTTACCTACACAATCTCGGTTGGTAAGATGGCTAAAAAGGAATACTAACCCTAATGAATGTATCTTGGCTTTAACGTACAATACTTGGGAGATTACCGCAGCAGGCCGTAGCGTTTACCTTGGTTGGGATTACTACCCTTGGAGTATGGGCTATAACACATTAGAGCGCAGGTTAGAGCTACAACATTTAATTGATACAATCAAAAATCCCAGTATATCAACTTATCAAAAAAGGAAACAAGTCTGTAATTTTGTTAAAGAACGTAATATACGTTATGTGTATGTGGAAGACACTAGGTATGTGGAGCGAAATATAACGAAGTCGATGTTCAAGGGCGTGCTTACTGTTCGGAATGCTTTGGGGAACGGCATGTTTCTGGGTTGCAGGTAATTGTATAATACAGGTATGGGGAGGGGAGTTAATGGATCGCGTCCTACATCCGAATCCAGGCCTTTAGAGATTATGGGAGCAATGCGCGATGTGGCTGTTTCGTTTGGTGGAGAGTTTATAGAGGCGGCTCAAGAAGAATGGAGGTCAGTTTTCCCTAGAGGAGCGCGTACGTATCTTCTGGAGGCGCTACAAGATTGTGTACTTGGCTGTAGTTGGCCTTTTGTGCCCGGAGAAGCTATGCCTCGTCTATTTGCAGATGTGCTTGGTTTAGATCCGAGGTTGGTGTGGTTTCTCCTATCTTCAGAACCTTTCCCCCTTGAAGCTAGACAATTTGATCTTCTACAGTATAGTCCAGGTTCTGTTAAGGAGCTTACTTTAAGTAAAGCTAGGGAGAGGGTGTCGCGGGTCTTCGGGTGGGTAAGAGATAGGGTCCCGTCGTGGTTAGAGGGTTCTCTAGGGAGAGTTTTGATGACGAATGGGGAAGATTCTCCCGTGAGTTTCTACAATACTGATGGGGTAGCCTCTGGGGGGAGTTTTAAGGACCCATTTACAAAGTATATTATAGTTGATGCTGTAACCGAAGCAGGGGCTTATGGTTTGTTCCGTTTCTTACGACTTGTTTTTGAAAAACCCTGGTTGGTAGGAGGTGAGTCAAGGCTCCCACAAATTCTGCAGAATGTTTTAAGCGCCGTAGGGTTTGCGAAAAGGAATAAAGAACTTTCTATGTACGACATTAGACAACATAGAACCCAAGAGCTTTTACGGATAGATGATGAGCTTTACAAGATGATTTTTACCTATGTCAAGGGGTTGTTAAGAAGTGCAAGGACATCTGAGCCTGACGAGAGATTGGCCATCAGTTGGGTTGCCGCGTTACATAAGTATATTAACAACTCTTTTAAGGTCAGTGGGCGAGGGCCTGTTGCCAGGGATTCCCTATCTTTTTCTGGACATCGTTGGGAGCACCCTAAGGTTATAAGGGATATCTGGGAAATCAAAAGAAAGCTCATTACCTACATGGTTGAGCGTATTAGGCAGGAGAGTGAGCAGTCGTCTTTTGTTCTTTGGGGGGTAGGAGACAATGTCTTATCATGGCTTGGTGATTTAAATGGGGCTTGGCGTGGGGTAACGGGTGAAGCTCTATATGCCTTACATGAGTCTGAGGTTTTAGACGAAGTAACTAAGGTTGTTAAACGTCAGTTAAAAGAAAATCCGGGGACTAAGGGAAGACTCGAAGAGGCTTGGGGGGGAATTTTCGGCAACTTGGATGGATTCCCAGGTACGTTGCATGAGTAGATCAAATGGGATGTTATAGACGCATTCTTAGCAGTTGGTTTTTGTCAGGGCAGGATAGTTAGAATCTTGCGAAATAGTTAATACATTACGACGCCTTTTAAGAGGTTTTGTATCACGATTTGTCTGTAGGTTGACTATCTTTTTTAAAACCATTATAATGAAATAATGTTAAGCCTTACCAAAAAGCAAACCCTTAGAATAATCTGCTGTTTAGTAACTTTCTTAATTATAGGCATTGTTTTATGGAAACTTTCAAACATTTTAAATAACAGTAATTTAGGGCAGCAGGGGGCAAACCTTAAAGAGTATTCCACCTTAACAGTTGAAGGGGAAGGAAGCGTGGAGTATACCTCTTCTCAAACCTTGGTGCGTGTTCAGATTGAGAAAACCGGCTCAAGTCTAACATTAGTAAAAATACAACTTAAAAATGTTGCTAACACGGTGGTTAAGGCTCTTAAAGATATAGTAGATTCAAAATTTATACATTTTAATGGCATTAATACAGGCAGGACTTATTGGCAAAAAGATTATAAATATTACGGCAGGTATGTATTAGAGATCCGCCCGATTGATAGGGACACAGCTAAAAAAGTATATAACGCTCTAGAAGATCTTGACGATGTAAAGGTAGAAATATACGATTACAATGATGCCGAAGCCCTAAAGTCGTTAAAAGAGCAGGCAGTTTTAAAGGCAATAGAAGATGCTAAACGTAAGGCAGAGTTATACGCTCAAAATTTGGGTGTAAAGATAGTAAAAGTAAAAGAGTTTGAGGTGTTTGACGGTAGGGAGGTTATGCCTCTTTATTTACGAGCTCAGGAAGGGGAAGCTCCAGCAGAAATACCGTTACCAACAAATAAACAAAAAGTAAGTGCACGGGTAAGGGTTGTGTTTGTGGCAGAGTAGATACGGACGAAGGCTTTTGTGAGGAAGAGAACTTTGTTAAGCATGTTGGTTTAGGGCCGGAATCAATGTGGTTGTTTAACCATGATATAATGATTTGTTAGGATAATCTGTGCTTGATATTATAGTTAGGACTGTAAGATGAGAGAGCTACCGCATCTTTCGGGGGAATTTGGACCATTGGCGATAGGGGAACCGATGCCAGAGGCGGCTGTTTGTGTGGCAAATGCTCCGTATCGGGTCGCGGAGGCACTAGGTAGAGCAATATCTACAGGGCCAGACGTGGTTACACGAGCAATGGCTGAGGTAGAAAGGGCTGGTAAACAGGCCATACTGGCAGGGCTAGAAAAGTTGCGCAGGTGGTATCCTGAAAGTGGTTTCTTAAAAAGAGTAAGGCGCATATTTATTGGTGGGGGGTGGGGATTATTTATGAAGGCACTTGTTGATAGAGCAACAATGGGTATGCTAAGCGCTGAGAGGCAGTAGAGGGGCAGGTTGTACCAGAAGCAATACATAACCTCGTGGAACGGTATGGTGATCTTGCTTTTAGGGTATTGCCAGAGTATTTAAGCGCTATGACTGGGATTTCGCCAGATAGGATAGCATTTTATATGCTTGCTGGAGAGGTATGGTTAGGTCTGGCATTGATGGTGGTAGGGGTTTATATCAAAACAGCAAAGCCGAGAATACATAAATAAATTTTTCATTTGGGAGTGCGTAAACTGGCACGGTTTTTGCTGCCGTAATGTAGTTTACTGACTCCGTTTTACTATGTACCCTTTTGAACGTACATAATCGTTTTTGTATAGTTAGGGGCTTCGGGCTATTTTGGTATACTTTTCTATGAAAGGGACTTTACAGAAGATCCAACAAGATCTAAGAGTCTTAGCTTCCGAGCGCGCGTTAAAAAGTTGGGAAAAATCTACTCCTACTGCTACTAAAATCTATGGAGTATCAGTGGCAGATATTAATAACTTGGTGAAAAAGTACTATAAAGATTCAAGCTTCCCGCTAGTAGAGGCACTCTGGAATAGTGGTTATCTTGAAAGTCGCCTTTTAGCTGCAAAATTATTAGGGAGAATTTGTAAAAAGGATCCCGATAAAGCATTGGAGCTTCTAAAACATTGGGCAAAAACTATTACTAATTGGGCGGTTTGTGATACACTTGCTACACAGGGTATTCGAAAAATTGCAAGACTTAAGCAGACTGAAATTTTTAAGATCGCTAAACAACTTGTGCAGTCTGACAATTGATGGGAGCGTCGTTTAGGGTTAGTTCTTCTTATAAATTATGCAAAAGAACAAGCTTTAAAATCACAGATTTTAGAGATAGTAAACATGGTTAAAGGTGACAAAGAACACTATGTTAAAAAGGCAGTGAAGTGGGTGTTAAGAAAGATGGGGAAATAACCTATGTAAGTTAACCACTTAAAAGCGGTAATGAAAGATTATTACAAAAGTTATTTCCTTTTTACCAGAGGATTTTTATTAGTTAACCTTAGGACTATTCCTTTCTAAACCTTGCATACAACCTTTTTACCCCCCCTCCAAGATTTTCGTATTTGTAAATTTCAATTGGGGGTATCTCCTTGGTATTTTTAACGTGAGGACCTCCACAGAATTCGCGGCTTATGGCGTCTTCTAAAGTGTGTCCAATGTAGTAAACCTTTACCTTTTCTGGGTATTCTTCACCGGGGATGTATTTTGCGATTTTTTTAGCTTCTTCTTTATTTAGTATTACAAAATTTACAGGTAGTCCTTCTTTTATGCGTTCGTTTACCCAATCTCCAAGTTTTTTAATCTCTTCTTTGGTAAGATCACGATGTAAAGGAAAGTCAAAACGTAAACGTTCGTTTGTTATATTGCTACCTTTTTGGTGTATATTTGGATCAATTAAAGTATAAAGTGCTGCGTGTAAAAGGTGGGTTGCTGTATGGTACCGTATGGTGGTTTCTGTATGTTCTGCAAGCCCCCCTTTAAATTTTTTCTCTGCCCCTTTTCGGGAGATTTCTTGGTGTTTTTCAAATAGTTTTTTATAAGCCTCCTGATACGCTTTTTTGTCAAATTTAATATTTTGATGCTCAAGCTCTTCTTCAAACATTTCAGGGGGAAACCCTAAGCTTTGGTAAAGATTAAAGGCGTATTTGGCAAGCTCTTCAGTATTAGCTTTTTTACCAGCTAAGCGGGTTGCAAGCTGTTCAACCTTTGGTAGCACTTTACGAAGCACGTTGTTAAAACGTTTTTCTTCTTCGGTAAAGATCTCTTCAATCTGTTTTTGTTTTTCTCGCCACCATGGGTATAACCATTCAAGCATGGTAATTGTGGGTTCCACAAGTTGTGTAACAATGTTACTTTTTGCACCAAGTTTGTGGGCAAATCTAAACATTCTTCTTAATAGCCGGCGTAATACATAACCTTGTTCTTTGTTGCTAGGGATTACGCCATCCATTCCAATAATCACACTTGCGCGCATATGGTCAGCAATTATTCTAAATTCTTTTTTGTGGCTTTCGTAGGGTTTGTTGGTAAGTTTTTCAATGGCACGGATCACGGGTTCAAACATATCGGTTAAAAAGATATCTTGTTTACCTTGTACAACCATTGCAATGCGTTCCAGCCCACCGCCAAAGTCTACGTTTTTCTGGGGGAGTTCTTCCCAACCGGTTTTGGTTTTTACATATTGCATAAATACGCTGTTGCCTATTTCTAAAAAGTGGTCTTCGGCAGTTTCGGGGTTTTCACCAGGTTTCGGCGGGCGGTCAAGTAGCCAATAAAATATTTCACTGTCAGGGCCACCGGGTTCCCCTATGGCATCACCGCGTTGCCACCAGTTTGATTCTCTGCCAAATTCAAATGTGCGTTCTCCAAGTTTGGCATCTATTCCGTATTTTTTAAAGATTCTTTTAAGGATTTCTATGGATTCTTCATCTCGGGGAACAAAAGCATCGCCCTTAAATACGGTAGCATATAAGCGGTTGGGGTCAAGTCTTAATACTTCTACAAAAAATTCGTATATCCAGGTAAGTTGTTCTTTTTTAAAGTAGTCTCCTAGGCTCCAGTTTCCTATCATATGAAAGGCTGTAGTGTGGCGAATGTCCTGGCCTACTTCTTCCATATCTTCAAAGCGTATAGAGCGTTGCACGTTTGTAAGGCGTTTACCTAGGGGGTGGGGTTCCCCCATAAGATAGGGTACTAATGGAAACATTCCAGAGTTTACAAAAAGCAGGGTAGAGTCTTCTTTTGGTACTACGCTAACGTTAGGAATTTGTTTGTGGCCGTATTTGGCAAAGTGACCAAAATATTTCTGCAGAATCTGTTGCGCGGAGAGCATAAGGAATTATAGCGTACAAGGGTTGGTCATGGGCGGAAGATTTGGATGTGGTAAAGACAGTGGGAATGGAATATAGTTGAGTTTGCCCAGGCACATAAATTGATGTAGTAA
>WFZN01000012.1 GCA_015489555.1 Candidatus Dojkabacteria bacterium
CATTGTAACCATCTAAAGCGTAAAAAAGCCCCGCGGTCAAACCAGCTACCCCAGCTCCAATTATTACGATATTTCTCTTAGAACTCACAAACCAATAAGTACATATATTAATGCGGATATAAGTAATGAATATACAAAACTTAAAACGATGTTTTTGTTTAAAGCTCGTTTTATACGCTCTGGTATAAAAGACACAGCCCTTAGCAACCTATTGAGCCTTATAAGAATTGCAAGTCCCCAAAACACAACTAGTATAAACACTAGATTATATGCCACTCCCTCATTAAAACGTAAAAAACGCCAGGGGAAAAAATAAAACCACACTATGTTATTACCTCCTTTAATATAAGGAGATACCCCCCAGGGTATACCTTGATACAACTTGCTGTGCTCATAAATATATAAGATTCTAAGTACAATGACTCCTACAAAAAGAACTTGAATAAGGGGTAACCAAAAAACATAAAACGTGTTTAAACGTTCTTTTGTTTTAAGGTCATGTGTTTGTATCTTACTAAATTTTTGCAAAAAGTTTACTACCTGTCTCCACAATAAGTAAACCAACAAAAAAACAGTAATCGCAAGCCCCCAGTACTTAATGTGAGTATACATAAAAATGCGTTGTCAATTTATCTTTTGGTAGCCTTAAACTGTTTACCACACTTTTTGCAGAACTTAGCTAAATAATCGTTAACCTGCCCGCAACTTGTACATTTTTTAGCAACCTGTGCCCCACAATTTGTACAAAATAAACTATCTTCTTCTAAAACGCTACTACACTTGTAACAGGTTTTAATACCTTGTAATGAGTATTCCAAATATTTCTTATAAAGATTATAGGCATCTTCCTCGTCCATTGTGTAAACAGGGCGCCAAATAATGTATAACACAAAACCAATAACATTAGTTAACAAAACAGTAAGCCCCCATATAGCAGCTATAGTTGTATCTTTGTATCGCCTTAAGGCATCACTTACAACCCAGTTAACCATAAGAAACAAGAGTACAACTCCAATTACTATAAACGAAACTGCTATACTTTTTAAATTAACCCCTAAAATATCTGTCAAAAAATAACTTAGAGTAAGTTCCTGGTAATCCATATCCGGATTATAAAACAAGTTATACAAATTCTACTTTGAACAGGCAGCATACGCAGCGAGCATGTAGCAAAATGTCAGTTTTTGGAAAAGCTTTACATTAGCCTGCCCTCTAACTTTGTGCCTCTTTTTCTAAATTTCTAAAGCTTGACAACTCTTTAACCCAAGCAAGTTGAATAGTTCCTGTTGGTCCATTGCGGTGCTTTGCAATCTTTATATCTGCTATTCCTTTTTTCTCTGTGTCAGGGTCGTAAAGTTCTTCTCGGTGAATAAACATTACTATATCTGCATCCTGTTCAATACTACCACTGTCTCTTAAATCTGCAAGTTGTGGCATTTTATCTGCTCTGTCTTCTACCTTACGTGAAAGCTGTGACAATGCTAAAACTGGTATATTAAGTTCTCGGGCAATATTTTTTAGCTCTTGTGATATCTCTGACACCTCCTGTACCCTACTTTCTTGACGTGTTCCTCTAATAAGCTGAAGATAATCAACCACTATAAAGTCAATTTTGTGCTCAAGATAAAGTCTTCTTGCGCGTGCTTTAAGTTCAACAATGCTTAATCCTGGCTGATCATCTATCCATAAACCAGCTTCAGAAAATTGACCTACCACCTCTGATAAACGTATTAATTCCTCTTCTTCTAGTGAGCCCTGACGTACGTTCCATAAGCCTATTCCGCTCTCCATTGCTAAAAGACGCATCATAAGTTGATCTTTTGACATTTCCAATGAAAAAAAGCCTACTTTCTTTTTTTCGCGCAATACAATATGGCGCACCATATCAAGAGCTAGAGCTGTTTTACCAACACTTGGCCTTGCGGCTAATATAATTAGATCTGATTTTTGTAGTCCTCCAAGCAGTTTATCAAGCTCATAAAAACCAGTTGGTATACCTAAAATTTGCGTATCACTACTTGCTATACGTACCACATTTTCATATACCTGCTCTAAAATGTCTTTTATATGCACAAAATTACGCTGTACCCCTTCTACTGATACATCAAAAAGCATACGCTGGGCTTCTGCTAAAACATCCTTTATGTCTGTTTTTTCATCAAAGGCAATCTCTGTAATCTTACCCCCACTTTGTATTAGGGCTCTTCGTACAGCATGTTCCTTTACAAGACGAGCATATTCTTCAAGATGAGCAGTTGTAGGAACCCTGTCAACTAATCTAGCGATATATGAAGCTCCCCCTGCTTTTTTTAACTTTTTTTGCCGCCTAAGGTAATCTGTTACGGTTACTAGATCTATAGGCTTTCCTCTCTGGAAAAGCTTTACAATAGCTTCAAATATAACCTGATGACGAGGATCATAAAAATGCTTTGGCTGCAGATAATCAGCAACTAGTACTATGTTGTCTGGGGAAAGTAATAACCCTCCTATTACGCTTTCTTCTGCCTCAGTATTATGTGGCGGTATTTTATGAGATAAAGTGTCTTTATTTTTTGCCATTAACCAAATTATAAGCAATATTTAAGATAATCAAAAAGAAAGCCCCCGGCGGGACTCGAACCCGCAACCTCCTGCTCCGGAAGCAGGTGCTCTGTCCAATTAAGCTACGGAGGCATAGGGCTTTGTAAAACCCCGTGTTTACCAAAGTAGTACTATGGATGTCTAATGTGCGATGGTTAAAACTCGTATCTTGATAGATTAGGCTAAAGTTATAACAAATATGGGCGAGGCGGGATTCGAACCCGCACGGTGGGGCTACCACCAGTGGATTTTGAGTCCACCGCGTCTGCCAGTTCCGCCACTCGCCCGCTGTTTGGCGCAAGAGATTACATATTCTGTACCCCTTACCCTAAGTTATTACTCTGTGTTACTACCTTATTATACTTGTACTGTGTGGGGG
>WFZN01000013.1 GCA_015489555.1 Candidatus Dojkabacteria bacterium
ATTTAGAATTGTATCTTGAGTTTAGAACCCGTTTGCAGATTCGTGAACTTGAGTTTGAGCTTGCTGAAGCAAAATATAGAAGCCATATACTAGAAGGGCTTTTAAAAGCAATTGACATTATTGACGAGATAATAGCTACTATTAGGGTTTCAAAAACCCAAGAAGTTGCAAAAGTAAATCTTATTAATAAGTTTGATTTTACGGAACTTCAGGCTCAAGCCATATTGGATATGCCCCTTAAACGTTTGGCGGCTCTTGAACGGTTGAAACTTGAGAAAGAATATAAAGAACTTGCTCAACTTATAACGCACCATGAACATTATCTGGAGGATACAACTAAAGTACTTGAGCTTATAAAAGAAGATCTTGTACGTATAAAGGAAAAGTATGCTGACAAGCGGCGCACTAAAATTGTTGTAGGTGCAGTTGACGAACCTACGGAGGATGAGCTTATTAACAAAGAAAAGGTGGTGGTTGTTGTAACGAAGAAGGGATACATAAAGCGTAGCCCTTATGAGAGTTACCGTGCTCAACGGAGGGGAGGAGTTGGTACCAAGGGGGCAAGGCTTGCTGAAGGTGACTTTATTAAGCATACGATCGTGTGTGATACTACAGATTATCTGTTAGTTTTTACAGACGATGGTAAAGCTTACAAGTTAAGAGTGTATGATATCCCGGAAGCATCGCGTTCTGCACGAGGCACACATATTGCTAACCTTTTATCCGTTGGGGCAGATACCCTAATTAGCGAGGTTGTACGTTTACCAGAGAATATTACCGATAAGATGTATCTGGTGTTTTTAACCAAGTCTGGGCTTATTAAAAAAACACATCTTAAGGAGTATGTAAATATTAATCGAAATGGTATTCGAGCTATTCGACTTAAAGGGGGTGACAAACTGGCTGATGTTAAACCAGTTACTGCAGGAAGTGAGGTGTTGATTACTTCAGCTCGTGGGCAGGGGATACGTTTTAATATAGACTCTATTCGCACTATGGGTAGAATCGCTGCTGGAGTTAGGGGCATAAGACTAAAAAAAGACGATAACGCTGTTGCCCTAGCAATTATTAATAAGGAAAACAGTATGCTTGTTACAGTAACGGAATCAGGATACTTAAAGGTATCTCCCGTGACTCAAATCCGTATTCAAAAGCGAGGAGGTAGTGGGCTACGTATTCATAAAGTGGACTTAAAACGCGGGAGGGTGGTCACCGCTATTGTTATCTCTTCATACAATAAAAAAAGCGTATCTCCCGAGGTTGTTATTACAACTGAACATGGAAACATAATAAAAACTACGTTACAAAATGTACCAATTCAGAGTCGTACTGCTTCAGGAGTAAAAGTTATCAAAGTTGCTCCTGGAGATAAAGTTGTAAGCTTTAGTATTAGCTATAATTAATTAATGGAAAGGTTGGCCTCTGTTATTAAACTGTTTCACCGTTTAGCACTGATATTTTTAGGAGTGGGAGTCATATTAATATTTGTTTATAAACTTGTTTATCTCCTACCTTACGGTGGCGCCAGGCTCTTTGGCAAAGAAGGGGTTGCAGTTAATAGGAATGAGAATTCAGGTGTTTTATGGGTTAATGTAGAAAAAGATCCAGTATTCGTTTACAGTTTGCTTAATGAGCACAACAAGGTGCGGCAAGCCAACGGCTTGCCGCACCTTACCCTATCCTACGAATTACAAAAAAGCGCCTTTTTAAAAGCACTTGACATCTTTTTGTATCAATATTGGTCTCATTTTAACCCTAAAAATAAGGAACACACACCATGGTTTTTTATTAGATCACAAGCCGGTAATTATTTAATAGCTGGTGAGAACCTGGCTCGTGGATTTTCTTCGCCGAAAGATCTTATGGAAACTTGGATGAGTAGCCAAAGTCATAGGGCTAATATCCTACAGCCAAGTTTTAAGTATATAGGTATAGCTCGTATCCACGGCTTTTTTAACAAGAAGCCAGAGACAATAACAGTAGTACATTTTGTAAATAGTAAGAATCTTATGTACACAGCGTCAGAATCACTACCTGAGGTTTGGCTTATGTTCCCAAACTATAACGATCCCCTTTATACAAACCTGAATCTAGTTGGGGTGGCTAAATATAGCAAAGAGCTTAAGTTTGTTTTGAAGAATACAGATGGATCCATAGCACATATAAAAGTAAAACCAAACATTGTTACGACTAATGGTTTTGTCTTCTGGCGTAGTTTAGATGATATTTTAGTAGAGACAGCGGTACCAGCTAATTCCCAAGAGGGGTTGTATCTAACTGAAACATCAGGTCTGCTTAGTTTACCATTAGGCGAAGAATCACTGCCTATATCTTTTAGTGTATTAGCGTCTGACAGTGAGCATTTATTAGTGCTTGCAGGTAAGAATCAAAATGTCTCTGAAAAATCAGAGGTACTGGGTGTATTTAACAGCAAGAGGTTCTTTTTAGATACAATTAAAAGGGCATCTATCTCTTTAATTTCTTTAAGCCTGATGTTGTCTACTGCTGTGTTTATATTATTTGCAGCTTTATCCAATGGCTTTGTATTTAGAGCCATTAACAGTAGTAGGCAGTATAGAGCGATAATTATAGAAACTGTTTTAATCTTCACGTTAGGCATCCTGTTATTTGTTTTAATTAAGTTAAAAATCGGGTTAGTTTTATGAGTATGTTTCTTTACCTGTTAGCAGGCTTAGGAATATGCTGGATGGTATTTTTGACTTTTAAGTTTGCCAAATATACGCTGTTAGCCCGTTTCAAATATTTATTTTGGATTATTGTAACTATACTTGGTAGCTCCATACTAAATTTAGTAGGAGCTGTTATGTATCTATCAATTGTGAGTGTCATAAAGGTTATGTTAATTATAGGAGTAGCGAATTTCTTATTAACTGTATATTACCGAATACTTGCTCGTTTGGGGAATGTTGCAGACTACGTGTTGACGGTCTGGGGGTTTATAGCATATGCTCTTACTCTTTTTAATGTTTTAAGTGTATTTCACAGCGTAGTCTTTAGAACAACCTGGCACGTACCGTACACTCTTGTAGTTGCTGGTTTAAGTCTCTTAACTCTTGCTCCATTTTTAGCTTATTATGGCTATTATAAGGAGAAAAGTCTCAAATTCTCCTTGTTTGTAGGGATTGTTCTAATATTGAGTCGTCCTTTGTTTGGGGTATTTACAAGTTATTGGTTCATGATTTTATATTTGTTTTTGTTTATTGTTTACATATATATTGAATTCGTACATCCGTACCCGACTTTGTATGATAAGTACGTTTTTGACTATCCCGCTCACAGAATATGGGGACTTTTGGTTCTAATAACGGGCTTGATACTAACTACTGTGTAGAAAAACCTTTGAGTAAGGCATTTACCACTTTAGCCCCCTGCCCAAGAATATCTAATCTAAAATTCTCATTAGCAGCGTGTACATTGTCGCTATCAAGCCTTAATCCATGGATTAGTATTTTAGAGTCAGGGTATGTTTCTTTTAGCGCACTTACTATACCAATCGTTGCGCCATACGGAATTAACACAGCAGGTTCGCTGTAAACCTGTTGCATTATCTCTTTAAAAGCATTTATATGAGGAGAATAAGGGTCTTCATAAAAATACATTAACTTAATAAGTGGAGTAAGGTTGTATTTTACACCTTTAAATTTACGTAATATCTTGTCAATATACTGTCTTAACAGTTTCTCTGTTAGCTCGGGCGTTAGGTACGGGACCAACCTTAAACTAAATTTAACAAGTACTTTGTGAGGAATATTTGTCTTTATTGTAACAGGAGTAGTTACACCACTTACAATGCCGTGTACATCGAGGGAAGGTCGTAGCCCTGTAAGATGTAAAGGTTTAAACTTATCTTTTTTTTGCCCTCTATAAGGTGTTACAACATATGCCTTTGTGCTTTCTTTTATATCTTCCCAGCTAGGTGATATTGATGCTAAATACTCAATCTCTTTTTTAGAAGGCTTGCGAATATGCTTTTTAAGCCGTTCAATGCGGATACTATTTTTCCATATATCCTTTAGTTTGTAGACCACATAACTTGCAAGTTGGGGGGCGTTCAGTGCAAGATTACCATACCCACCAGAGTGAAGCTCTTTTTCTCCTGTTTGAATCTCTAAGTCAAGGTACAAAAGCCCGCGCAAACCATATATTATGGTGGGCTTACCTTTTACAGAAGAAGCATCATTTATAAAAATATAATCTGCACTAAGTTGTTCTTTGTACTGTTCTAAGAATCTTTTAACATTTTTACTACCGGTTTCTTCCTCTCCTTCAACAAGTAGCTTTACATTAAAGCGTTTTTGGGAATCAGGAACATTCTTGAAAAACTTGCGTAAGGCTACCAGTATAGCAAATAGTCTTCCCTTATTGTCACTTGCTCCGCGAGCGTATACAGCATTGTTTTTAATAACGGGGGTAAATGGGTCACTTTCCCATTCTGGCTCATTAGCAGGTTGCACATCGTAGTGGCCATAAAAAAGTATTGTGGGTAGGTTTTTATCAACAATATATTCTGCATATACCATCGGTAGGTAATCTTTTTTGTTAAGGTCAGAAAGTTCTAAAACCTCTGCTTTTTTAAAACCGTATTGTTTAAGAAGTTCTGTAAACCAGTCTAGAGCCTTGTCTATCTCATCGCGAAACTTTGGATCCGTACTAACTGTTCTAAAACTTAAAAACTGCAGGTAATCTTTCAACCAATTTGACATAGGGGTATTATATATACCATGGGGGGGAATTACAAGGGGGTTGGAGACGGGAGCGAAGCGACTTTAGACTCTTAGTTATAGATGCCAAATTTGTTTACTTTAATAACTTACCTGAATTAGGAAGCCTAAAGTCTTCGTGTTTCCCATCGCGCTATGTTCCCTATCACGCTATTTAGTATGCTGGTAGTATCTTTCTTTTATCTTTTACAGGTAAAATTCATATATGGATATGGGGCGTTTTGAAATTGGTGATTATTTGCAATCTGCTGGTGAAGGCTTTACTGAGTTCGTTGCAGAATTCATGCCTAATGGGGAAGCTGGTTATTGCAGACTCACTATAGGGGGGGGCACTGGGGTATCCACCAGTTAGACGGCCTCTCGGAGATTTACTACGCATATGGAATCGTCATAGAGTTGAGCATGTTATGCGTGGCGGACCTAAAGGAAGCCAAGCCCAAAGGCTTATAAGAGCTCTTAGGAAAAAGGACTTATCACCTCTTGCGATTTTTGCTCCCTATACTCTTGATATTTGGGCAGAATGGTTAGACTCGTTTAGGATAGAATACCTTTACAATGCAAAGCTAGATATATATGTTTTGGGTAGTAATGAGCGTAAAACTACAGACGTTGAATGGGATGCTACTTTAAGGGTAATCAGAAATATTGTAAAGAAGATTCCATATGTTTATAATAGGGGTCCGTTTACAAGGGGATTCTTATTTGTTGATACCACTTTTAATGTGTTAAAATGGAGTTTGATACCATTATTTAGGTATTTTCTAGTACTAGAAAGTGATGGTAACGGTTTTGTGCCTTTGCGCTGGATTGGAATCTCGTTTGATTTACAAACTGGCTCAGGCAGATTTTGGTTACCAATGTTTCCTCTGGCCAATATAGGTACAGGCATAAAAAACGGGGGTATTACGGTTTTAAGAGATAAGCAGAATCGTGAAAGATTGGACAGAGTAACTAGATATTTGCAAGATTACATTGTTTCTCCGTTAGTAGGTTTATGGCGGAGTAGACTACAAAGATTGGGGGTCTTGCTAGATTCAGCTGTATTTATACCCAGTGTTGCGTTTGTACCTGTTAATGTTGATAGGTAACTACCAAACTAGCGGGGCTGGCAGGTATTAAGGCTGTTTATTGGGTAAGGTAAACTAGTACGCAGTTTTTAACCAATCTCTAACAACTCCTTAACCTTTTCTCCACTAAACCCTCTACTACCTAAAAAGTACTGTTCTTTTTTATCAGGTGAATAAATTACCATTCCATGTATCTGTTCAATATCTGCCGGTAATATAGTAAACTCAGGAATGCTTTCTACTTGAGCATTATCATATACTATAAAACGTTTCTGAAAGTTTGCGTAACCTATAGTTACATTGTTTTGAGGAATAGTATCAGTTTGAATAATTAGATGGGCGTGATCTTTAATTACTGCTTTTATTTTGGTGTCAAAGTAAAAGTTGTTAATCTCTGGCAAAACTATTATTTTTATATTAAGTTTTTGGTTTCTTTTTAAAAGAATCGTGAAATTAAATTGATAATTTGTGGTATGCTTAAGAATAATATTTATAGTAAGTTCGGAATTATAATTTGCATTTTGAGGCGCCAATTTAAAGTTGTAGATGTACTGGTTTGGATCAGGTACAAACGGGTAGATACCTTTCTGACTTGATAGATCAATGTAGGTATTGTCGCGTGACCTAAAGGGTTTAAGTCTTATTATCTTTGATTGCATCTTACTAAGTATTTACAATTAATCTGGGGCATTTTTAAGTTGGGTTTCTAAAAATACATTAAATTCTTTAGCAAATTCTAATGGTAGATTGGCAATTATGTCTGTTATAAACCCAGAAACAATTATGTTTTTGGCTTTAAAAGGCGTAAAGCCACGGCTTTGTAAAAAGAATAACCGTTTTGAGTCAACCTTTGAGATACTTGCCTCATGATAAATTTTAGAAGTTGTGTTGTAAACCCTGTTTACGGGAATAGTTCCAGCTTTGCATTTTTCTCCAAACATTAAAGCATCACAGGTTACGTTTGACACGCTGTGTTGTGCGTCTTTAGAGATGTGTATTAAGCCTCTGTAATTGTTAATGCCTTCATTTTTGCTTATAGCCTTTGTGATTACTATACTTTTGGTTTTTGGAGCAAGGTGAATCATTTTAGTACCAGTATCTTGAAATTGATTAGTATCAGCAATAGCTAAGCTGTAAATTGCGCCTGTGGCGTTTTTGCCTTTTAGTATACAACTTGGATACTTCATTGTAACTTTGCTACCTGCATTTACATCAACCCATATCATTTTGGCGTTTTCCTCAACTTGGGCGCGTTTTGTAACAAGATTATAAACATTATGACTCCAGTTTTGTAATGTAGAGTATTTAACCTTTGCACCTTTTTTAACAAAGATCTCAACAACCGCAGCATGTAAACTGTAGTTTTTCTCAAGGGGAGCGGTACAACCTTCTATGTATTCTACTTCTGAGCCTTCATCTGCGATTATTAATGTGCGTTCAAATTGGCCTGTGCCGTATTTTGAGATTCTAAAAAAGGCATGAAGAGGTAAACTTACTTTTACACCGGGAGGTACGTATATAAAGCTTCCTCCTGACCAAACAGCTGTGTTTAAGGCTGCAAATTTATTGTCAGTATAAGGGACTAGTTTACCAAAGTATTGTTTAAATAAGTCCTCGTGTTCCTTTAGTCCAGTATCTGTATCTAAAAAGATCACACCTTGGGATTCTAGTTGTTCTTTTAAAGAGCCATATATTACGGAGGAGTCATATTGTAGTTTTACTCCGGCTAAAAATTCACGTTCTGCTTGGGGAATCCCTATTTTTTCAAAGTATTCTTTTAATTCTTTGGGTACTTGATCCCACGTACGTAAGGGTTGCCGAGTTACGGGTTTAAACCAGATAATTTCGTTAAAATCTATATCAAGAGGTGGTCCCCACGTTGGCATAGGGCGTTTTTTAAAATGCTCAAAGGCTTTAAGGCGAAGTTCTAGCATCCATCTTGGTTCATTTTTAAAACGGCTAATCTTGTAGATTGTTTTCTCAGTTAAGGCTGGCATTGTACAAAAGATAAACTGGTTTACGTTAGATTCTCTCGTAACCGTTGTTAATAATGTATTCTACAAGGTCTGCTCCTCCTGTTTTAGCAACAGTTTTGTTTTTAAGCACCACGGCTTTGTCAGGTTTTAAAAGGTTTACAATTCTAAAATTATGACTTACAACTATCGCAGAAAGATTGTACTCTTCAAGATATTCTTTAATTAGCCCAAAAATTAAGCGTTCTGAGTCAATATCAAGGCCTGAATCAAGTTCATCAAGCATTAAAAGGTACGGTTTATAAAGTAACATGGTTAGTACCTCAAGGCGCTTTTTCTCACCTCCAGAATAGTCCATGTTAAGTTCTTTGTAAAGGGAATCCAAAGAGAGCTGTAGAGTTTTAAGATACGGTTTTAATATCTTCTCAAAACGCTCTTGTGAAGTCTCACCATGCCTTAATTGGTACATATTGTAAAGAAAGTCAATGGTTTTAACCCCTGCCACATTAACAGGCTCTTGAAAAGAAAGATACAATCCAAGCCATGCGCGTTGATGGGTCAAGAGTTTAGATATGTTAATTACATCTTTGGCATTTTCTAAAAGCTTGATGAATTCTTTATCATTATAAGCATCTTTTGACACAAAGTTTTTGTCAATTCTTAATAGAATGTCACCCTCTACTGTATAAAAAGAGCTTCCCATTATCGAATTTAAAAGAGCACTTTTACCTGCACCGTTTGGGCCAAGAAGGTAAAGCACACTGTTTGTGGGTAGTGTAAAACTAATATCTGTTAATAATGATCTGTCTAGATTCTGGTGGTCAGTATTTATTAAAACTTTTAGGTTTTTGATATTAAGTTGAGATTGTTGCATAGCACTATTATAACTTGTAGATTTTATATGATATACTAATCTAACCTAGTAAATAAATTAATCACAGTTATGACAATGGTTCAACGCAAGAAACGTACAGTAACAACATCCGTAAAGTCAAAAGCAGCTAAAGAAGCTGTAAATAACCCCTTTAAGAAACCAATGACATTAAGCCCTGCTTTAATCTTTGATCTTATTACAATGGGGTTTATGTTACTACTATTATTAGCGGTGTTTCAAATGTTTGGTTTAACTATAAAGCAAGGCACAGCTCCCAGCAACCAAGCAAAAGAGAGTGTAAAAGATGAAAGTAGCAATAATAGTCAAGATACTAATAACGGCTCAGTGTCTGATATTGAAGGAATCGCTAAGCGTATTGAAGACCCAAAAGTCGTAAGTATTTTTAAGCTAAGAGAAAATGACTTAGTATATGGAAACAAGGACTCAGATATTTTAGTGTTTGAGTTAATTGATTTTGAGTGCCCGTTTTGTGAACGTATTAAGGATTATCCCAAGCAAATAGTTAAGAAATATGATGCAGGTTGGGTTTATAGACATTTTACATTGTCTTTTCACGAACCCCAGGCGACACTTGAAGCAAACGCGGCTGAGTGTGTATATGAGCTTGGAGGCGCAGATGCCTTTATAAAGTTTCATGATAATATCTTAGGAGCCAAGCCTTCTAAAGATGAATTAAAGAGTTTAGCATCGCAGGTTGGGGTAGATTCAGAGAAATTTTCAAAATGTCTTGAGGCTGAAAAGTATACAGCCAAAGCTAATCAACAAGAGAAAGAAAGTACAGAGGCTTTGGCATCTTATTTCCCAGAGGGGCTAGGTACTCCTACAATGGTTATAACCAGCAAGAAAGACCCTAAAGCTGTATATGTAATAGTCGGCGCCGTACCGATTGATCGGGTAGAGAAAGTAATTGATAAGATCAAATAGATAGTTAACGCATACAATGTTTAGCTTACCGTTTGACATTAAATACAAGATAGTTAGCGGAGCATTAATAGAGCTGCCGGTATGGACCATACCGAATGCCCATACGCGTCGCAAAGATTATGTTGTGCTACCGCAAAGTGGTACAGCTTGCGTGGATGAACGAACTCCTTTTACAACCCCAAGGCCCTCAGTATTCGGGGGCGATTGGGGCGTTTTAATGGCAGTGTTACATACTGGTATAAACCTGGGAATGCTTTCATCATTACGGCAAGTGGTTGACTTTGTTACATTCTTAATTCAGTATTATAAGAGATATAATCTTAAATTCTATGTACACTCAGAAAAAGGACATGCCTCACATATTGGGTGTGGCTTTACAAAGGTTGCTTTAAGACACACAACGAGTGGGTTTATTCGTGATATTCTAGAGGATTTATATACCATATTTATATCTTCAAAGATCAGCAAACTTAAGGAAACTGTAGTTGTAGAATTGTTAGAAGGAGACCATAATGCAAGTGGAGTTATCCTTATAGATTCTATAAAGGATCCATTACTTGCAATAGCTAGAGATGTTAAGCTTAATTTGTCTAAAAAATCTGAGCAAGTAGAGCCAAAGGTGTTTGTCGAAAACCTCGAAACTGAAAAGATGCTTGTTAAGCTTCAGGTTGCTATAATGTTAAAGTACAAACGCTTTGATTACGAACCCTATTTATATAGGCGTATACATGCGTTAACTGCTAATACGTTAAAACGTTGGAAATTATTTACGCTTAAAGAGTTAAAAGCCGCTCCTACATTTGACTTTTCACACGGTAAGCAGATAGGAAACAGCACTCCAATACCAGTAAAAGACTTACCTGTCTTTAAGATTTAGCAGCCATCTTTTGGGGGGCTACTAGTCATTATAACAGAGGTATAGGTTGCAATTGTGTACTACAGTTGTAACAATGCTTTAAAACTTTTGCAAAAAGAACGTAAGACAAAGCCCAAGCTTACTATTCTGATATATACTATAAGTAATGTCTAAACAGGATAATACACTTCTTTTAATAGACACCAACTCGCTAATACATAGGGCATATCACGCTTATCCTTTAACTTTAATAAATGCTAAAGGAGAACCTGTTAACGCTGTTTATGGGGTCACCTCTATGTTACTTGACGTATTATTGAAATTAAAACCCAAATATGTAATAGCTGTTTTTGATAGTAAGGGGCCAACCTTTCGGCATAAAGAGTATACAGGTTACAAGGCTCACCGCCCAAAGGCTGACTCTGAACTTAGCCATCAGTTCAAAGGGGTAAAAGAGATAATACAGGCTCTAAATATCCCGATAATAGAGGCTGAGGGATTTGAAGCAGATGACCTGATAGGAACCATTACTAAATTGTTAGAAGATGCTAAAAGGTCTAAAAAGAAAACACAAAATAAACACCCAGACAAAATACACATATTAACTAACGATAAAGATATATTTCAGCTTGTTACAGATTATGTAAATGTATTAGCACCGTATAAGCGATTTCAGTATCTTACAAAGGTAGACGCCAACAAAGTCAAGGAGATACTGGGGGTATTACCTAAACAGGTTATTGACTATAAGGCGTTGGTAGGAGACCCTTCTGACAATATACCAGGAGTAAAGGGAGTTGGCCCTAAAACCGCAGTGGCTTTATTACAACAGTATAAAACTCTTGAGGCAATATATAAAAATCTAGGAAAAATACAAAAACAAAAACCTGCCTTATATAGAAAACTTAGCGACGATTATCAAAATGCACAACTTAGTAAACAACTTGCAACAATAAAACGAGATGTTCCCTTAAGGATAGATCTAGATAAAGCCTTGTTAAAAGATTTCGATATCAGACAGGCATACAACGTATTTTTAGAGTATCAGTTTAAGAGCTTGTTGCCTAAACTATCTAAATTATACGAAACTCTAACTGGTAAAGAGATTAGCCAGAAAGTTATAACAAGAAAGCCCAGTTCTGTTTCTATCAAAAAGTTCATAGAGAAACAAAAAATGATTCAGAAGCCAGATATAAATACAATAATCTCTCTTTTACAACAAGCAAAAGATTCTAGGGGGCAAAAAAGCCTGGTGTTTGCATTTTATAACGATATGTTATATTATGGATTTATTCAGAAAGAACGTCTCGTCAAAACGGACTTTTGTCCTTCTCCTGTGGTTGGCTATAACGTACTGGGGTTAATTCGTGCCCTATTTAAAGATACCCCCAAGGGTATTTTAGAAAAGAAACTGCCAGGACTTTTTACCATATTAAACGATTTGAAACAAGTCAGTGATATCAAACTGTGCGCTTATGGTTTAATCACAGGTAGAACTTCTTACGAACTACAAGATTTATCCAACATGTATCTTAACTCTTCGGTAGATACAGAATCTATTGTTGACGTAGTGCTAAACATAGCGTTTAAACAGTATAAGCAGATACAAAACATCGATGATGAGTTCAATAAGCACTTGTTAACGTTAACCACATTTATTGATCCGATCGTGATGGTAGCCGTAGTCCTAATGGAGCACTATGGCATATGCATAGATTTAGAAAAAGTCAAGAAATATCACCAGGTTCTTGAAGACAAACTTATGTCTCTAGAAAAAGACATATATGAGCAAGTAGGGTTTGAATTTAATGTGCGATCCAGCAAGCAGCTCGCAAGCGTACTTTTTGACGTATTAAAACTTACTCCTTCTAAAAAACGTAAAACTGGCTTTTCTACCGATATAAATACATTAACTGAACTTAAGGGCAGTCACCCTGTAATTGATCTTTTAATTGAGTATAGAAAGCTTCAAAAGATATACAGCACTTACGTAAAACCATTTTTAGAAGGCAAATACTTTAAACATAGCGCAAAAGTAGGCTCCGGCGACGAGAAATCGCAGCTTGCTTTAATCGGTAGTGTTCAGAGGAACGATAAAACATCCGTTAACTGCAGCCGTATACATACACAATTTAATCCAATACGTACAAGTACAGGAAGGTTTGCTTCAAGTAACCCAAACATGCAGAATTTACCAAAACGAAGTGAAGAAGGAGCAAAGGTACGGGAGTTCTTTGTGCCATCTGCAGGAAACATATTTATATCTTTTGATTACTCCCAAATTGACTTACGTGTACTTGCTCATACAAGTCAAGATGAACACTTGATAGAAGCTTTTATTAATGATCAAGATATACACAAGGAGACAGCTTCAAAAATTTTTAACAAACCCTATGAAGAGATCACCGATAAAGAGCGTAGAGTAGCCAAAACCATAAACTTTGGCATAGTTTATGGGATGAGTCCATACGGTTTAGCCAAGTCACTTGGTTTAGAATATCGTGAGGCCCAGATGTTTCTTGACGCGTATTTTGAGCAATTCCCAAAAGTTAAAGAGTATATGAAAAAAACAGAAGAATTTGTCATAAAACATGGCTTTGTTTTATCTTTGTTTGGAAGACGTAGATACATCTTTGGAATAACAAGCAATAACGCGAACCGACGCCAAGCAGCTTTTAGGGAGGCGATTAATATGCCCATACAAGGTGGGAGTGACGACATAATGCGTAAGGCTATTGCTACTATTTTAATGCAAGATGACGCAGTTAAATCGGGGATAGCAAAATTAATCCTTCAGATTCACGATGAATTGGTATTTGAGGTACCTAATAGCAAGAAGTTTACACTTGATTGGGCCAAAGCCATAAAAAATATCATGGAAAATGTACTTGAATATCCCACAGAGTTTCGTGTACCACTAAAGGTGGAATATGAGGTAAAAGTTAGTTTATAATCATATATGAGGCAAGAACCATCTAGGTCCAGCTTTAAAAAACTCGGTAAAAACGGTCAACGCAGAGGACATAATAACCATAGATGGACAAAGATTGTCAGCGATATATCATATTTACCTAAAAAGTTTTATCGCGATTTTAATAAAGTAATAAAGATAGTAATTGCTGTCGGGTTTATTAATATGCTAGTTAACTTTGTTTTGCGTCTTTTTAATGTTTCTCCGGTTGGTGTTTTGGTTCTTGACGGCACTTTCCCATATGGTAAGCAGCTAAGATACATAACATTACTGGGTTTTTTGTTGGCTTTGTCGCCTGTAATGGGGCTAGTTATAATTTTTACTCGTTATTACAAAAAAGAAAGATATGCCTTACGTAATATTCCGCTTTTTGAAGTTTCAATGGCAGCTATGCCGCTTGTTACATTAGGAGCGTATATTAATTCAGCGTCAACTTGGTCAGTTTGGTTTTTGATGCCTTTTAGACTTTTTAGCTTCGTCGGTAATTTGGTGGGTAAAGAGTTGTCATGGTTACCCGGGGTTCCTTACTGGTTTTTGCTAATCTCCGTAGGTATATTGTTTGCAAGGTATATAATTGAAAACATTACGCTTCGTAGTATTTTCTTGTTTGTTATTATCAGCACTCTGGCAGCATGGCTCTGGTTTCCAACGCTGTGGATAATAACCGTAGTTTCTTTTATTTACCTTGTTGTATCATTAAACAGCAAGAGTAGTAAGTTTTTAAAATTTACATTCTATGGCATATTAACGATAGTAACACTTACGGTAGCATACGGTATTATATGGTTGTTGTCGTTTGACCCGATATTCAAAAACATAGTATATGATCACTTATACAATATTGGGGTGCTGTCTTTTGTTAAAAAGCTCGCGTTTTCATTTTTATTTGGCTTTGTGCCAACGAGTTTACTGTTATGGTTTATTATTCGAAATATTCCACAAATTCTATTTTTTGTATACGAAAAGCAAGATAATCTGACATATAAGTGGCTTGTTATTATCAAAAAAGCTATTTCACAATATTCTATAGTACTTATTGGGGTGCCCCTTGTATTTATATATTTATTTATGCTAACTCAAGGATTTTCTTTTCTGTTATTTAGCAAAGAGCAGCTTATTGTAAAATATGGTTTTTCTAGCTTTGCACAGTTTGCTATGCGCGGAATGCAAGAACTTGCTGTTATTCTTGTTGCAGTTGTTTTTGCCGGAGTAGTGTTATATTCTACGTTTTTTGACAAAAAACGTGCTACCTTAAACCGGGTTTTGTTTTTAGCCCTGGGTGTAGCGTTGTTTGTAATGACAATATTTACCATCATTAAACTCAGATTCTACATACAAACATATGGTTATACGTTAAAACGCATTACGGCGATGATTGGTTTAATTTTCTTGCTAATTATTACTCCATATATATTTATAGATACAATAAGAG
>WFZN01000014.1 GCA_015489555.1 Candidatus Dojkabacteria bacterium
CAACATAAGACAATAAATACGAGGAGTTACCAGTTACAAAAGTTTTTTTGCGATTTTTTTTCTTTCTTATCACAGTATTAATATTATAGCTTCGCAAAGTAGTATATGTAGACACATGGAATATAAGTTTCGCCCCACGCCCAACAACAAGTTTAAAGGTCTAACTAAAACAAACCGCCCTCTATCTCCTCTAAGTAAACAAAACCAATTCACCCTAACGCATTACGGAACCTGGATCTTTGGCTCAAGGTTAAGATTAAATGCTCCTCCAACTAAGCGCAATATAGCAAAAGCCAAAAGATATAACACAAGACCGGCCACTCCCCATGTCATGATACTTCTACTGCGCTGTAATTTTTGGTCTTCTCCCTCACTTGTTAAGTACATAAAACCTCCAAATAATATAACTAAAGGAAATATAAAAAAGGGTAACGCCATAATAAGGTCAATAAGCCCCTGAACAAAATTGTTTTGCCCCGACAAAAAATGCTCTAGCCCAGGAGGCGTTACTGGCACTGCTGGTGAGTCCATAAATAACATGTTTGTATATAACCCTATTACTTTACTTTTATCAACTTTACCAATAAAACGTAGTAGCCCCACCTTATGGGGTTGCTGTACCGTTAATATCAATGTCTGGTAACTTCTGCCCCCCAGTTAGCTTTGTCCATACAAGGTTAACGATTACCCCAGCTGCCAGAGCTACAATAATGCCAATAATTGCGTACATAATGGTTTTAGCAGCCTCTTGGGTCTTACTGCTATCTCCCTGAGAGGTTACGTATTTAAAACCAGCATATATAAGCACACCAACAGATATAACAACAACTAACACAATACCCATATTAAGTAATGCACGTACAAACTCGCCCGGATGATCCGCATAGTCTTTAGAGAGTGTATGGGATGGTAGCCAACTGTTACCGCCGCCATTTGGAGTAGCTACTTCAAGAATAGTTTTTAAAAAGTTGCTCATTTTTGTAACCTTCGTTTATTTTATCTACTACAAGTATAACATTATATTACCATAGTTGCAATGCCTTGTACACCTTAAATTTGCTTGAATTAGAACACCTAGATCTGCTGTTTTACTCCACGCTCTATATACTCTTACCAAAACAATCAATATAAAAAGCCAAAAACATAAAGCGGCACGCTTTTAATAGTTATGCCTTTTACCGAATTTTTAACAACTCTAAAAGGATATGTTGCTACAATTTTGTTTTTTGTTGTAATTCCTTTAAATTGTGTATAGACTTTACTTTTACTGCCTGCCTATATATACATTTTAGCAAGCGTTTCAACTAAAATGATACACATTTTGTAAAAAGTATTTACCAAGATGTATGTTTTATTTAATGAAGCAGTAATATAAAAGTAAGGTTGATGACGATATAAAAAGCAAGAAAGCTATAATTTGGGAAAATTACAACTTCGTAAAGAATGTCATAAATGTTACTCGATTCTTATGTTGCCCTCTGCATCAATATAAGGAGCCTGGCTTAACAACCTACTCATAAAACCAAACTGAAACTCTGCTACCGCCGCAGCAAGTACCATGACAAATATTACAGCTGGTACCATGTCTTCTACTCCTGTTGGAGGTGGAGTTGGCTGAGTGTTCGTTGACACAGGAGTCGGCGTTGGTGAATTAGTTGGTGAATTGGTTGGTTGATTATTTGTTTGCGTGTAACACGCCCCAACCGAGCTGCTTACCGTACGCTGTAATGGACCTCCCTCTTTAGTATGCTGATTAGGGTCAGGCGTTAATATGGCAACAGCAGTTATTTTAGAATCTGTAATCTTTGTTTTTGGCACAGATATATTAGCTGTAAATGTTAAAGTGTTTACATCAGGGGTAGACTTTGTCCAAACTACCTTGTCTGCATTTACACTTGCTGCTCCTGACGCATTGGTTATATAACCTGATACAAAAGATGGAAAGTCTAACGTAAGCTTAAATGTTCCCCCACCGCATTCTTTTTTATCTGCAGGGTCAGCCTGTACTACGATTTTATATGAGGCCATATATTCATCACCGGTACACGTGCCACTTGTTTGCGTAAATTCTTTTATATATACAGGAATCTTATATGTTGGGTCACACTCTGCCCCACCTGTTTGTGGGAGACAATAACAATAGTTGCCGTTGTCACTAGCTAGACAGCGACAGCCTTCTCCACACTGAGAATCTACTTGACATTGATCTTGTTGGCCTTCCTCGTTGCCTTGACTACCCTGACCACCTTGATCACCTTGGTCTTCAGGAGTTACTGTTCCCTCCAAACAATAAACAGTTCCATTACGACATATCGGTGTACCACCAAGTGATTTACATGCCCCTATCTCTGCAGGATCACATAACTCCCCCTGCCCTCCAATACCCTCTTCAGCACCCTGTCCACCTTGACCGCCTTCGCTACCTCTACTACCCTGATCACCCTGGCTTTGAGTATCTGATACACACTCTCCTTCTTTACAAACTGTCCCATAATTACATTCTATAGTATAAGGTCTGCTCCACATCCCGTTAACACACCGCGTAATCTTCTTTGCACGGTCACCTTCGCAACCTATGACCCTAACCGCCCCCTCCTTACATTTTATATTAGGGGTAACTGCCTCTTCTTTAACCGCTACTTGTCTGTTCATTAAATAATAAAGCCCCAAAACAGCACCAGCTACTATAAATAGAAGTACCCATAAAAGTTTTGACGAACTGGAGGACTTACGTTTGTTAACAACAAATCCCATACCAAACTATACTACAGCCATTTTTAATTGTCAAATTCAGTACATAAACATGGTACTAGATAGCTTCAGTGCTATCGTTTTATACCGTTATATTTATGTATTCTTAAAACTTATTTAGACCAAACTTCTTGTGCGTAAAATAAACGAAATAATTTTACCCACACACCTACTACCCCCACACCTTAACACAAATACTCTGGTATAATTAAGTATGCCAACTGCCCGTAAATTCCCCAAGATGTCTGCTGTATCTGCCTTAAAGTTTATTAAAAAGAAAAATCTGTTTCATTTACAGGTTTTTCCTACCATAAATATGGATGGCATGGACCAAAACGAAAAAGCGGTTTTACTTATACGTACTCACCCGATATTCTTTATGTTTAAACTAATAAGTATTACGGTACTAACTCTTGTAGCTCTTATTACCGTAGCTATTGTAGCCAAAATACTTGGGCAACTTAACGTGGTTAGCCCCCAAATATACTCTGCTAGCTTTATCCTTGTTATTTTAATAGCTTTAAATCTTAGCCTGCTTGAACTTATAAAATGGTTTTATAACCTATTTTTAATTACATCTGAGCGCCTACTTGATATAGATCTTACAGGAATTGTAAATATGTCATGGTCATCAACCCATCTAACCAATATAGAAGATGTAGAAGCCCGCCCTACCGGAGTACTACATGTACTGCTTAACCTTGGAAACATCTACGTACAAACTGCTGCAGCTCAAGCAAAAATAGAAATAAATAATGTAAAATACCCCACAAAGGTTCAAGATATATTACTTGACCTTGTTACACTTAAAAAAAGACACACATAAAACATGTTACTTTACAATAAAACAGACCTTTTTATAGCTTCACCTAACCAGTTTAATAACACTGTAGACAATGTTATTAATATAGTTTTTGTTGTGCTAATATTGCTTTTTACAATATTTGTACTTGGCTTTTCAGGCTTATTGTTCTTAAAGATAAAACGGACTCGCAATCAGATTAAACTGCCTAATGATAGTATAGTACAAATGCTTGCCTCATTAATATTAATGCTTACTATTATAGGAGCACTAATTTCTATTCTACTTATAATAACCTTATTATGAACAATACGGTTATTGAAGAGATCAAAGAGCGCGCAGATATTGTAAACATTGTATCAAGATACGTTACACTAAAACGCATAGGACAAAATTATAGAGGGTTGTGCCCTTTTCACCCTGAAAAAACCCCATCTTTTTTTGTAAACCCAACGCTTGGGATATTTAAATGCTTTGGCTGCGACAAAGGTGGAGACGTAATAAAGTTTGTACAAGAAATCGAGCATATCTCCTTTAAAGAAGCCCTTGAAAAATTAGCCAAAGAAGTGGGTGTTACATTACCCAAATCCTCTTACCAAGACTCAAAACTTTATAAAGAACGCAAGCAGATAATAAAGATAAACCAAACCTTTGCAAAAGCATTTCAAAAGGTGCTTTTTAGTAGTGCAGGCAAACACGCCCTACACTATCTAACCAACCAACGCAAGCTATCTATTGACACCATAAAAACCTTTCAAATCGGCTATTCTCCCTCTGACTGGAACTTTATGACTAATCTTGCTAACAAGCTAGAAATTTCTTTAAAAACCCTACAAAAAACCGGGCTTATCACAGACAAAAACAAAAGTCGATTCTTTAATCGCGTAATGTTTCCGATCTTTGATATAAAGGGTAACATAGTTGGCTTTAGCGGTAGAACCTTGTCTAACCAAAAAGACATTGCTAAATACCTTAATACCCCAGAAACCCTGGTATTTCACAAACGAAAGATACTATACGGTATTTATCATAATAAAATAGAGATTACTCGCTCTAAATTAGCAATAATTACAGAAGGCCAGATAGATGTTTTAAGCGCATATCAAAATGGGTTAAAAAATGTTGTTGCCCCACTTGGCACGGCCCTAACTGCCTTACACCTACTTGCCGTAAAAAAATTGACAAAACACATTGCCTTTGCTTATGATAACGATCAAGCCGGACAAAAAGCCCTTATACGTTCTGTCGCGATTGCTTTATCGTTAGACTTAATACCCTATGTAATAAAGATACCCAAAACATACAAAGATCTGGATGAAGCACTAAAAAATAATGTACCGATTCAAGATTTACTTGCCCAAAAAGAAGAATTTTTTAAACACCAATTTAAGCACTTGGCTACACTCACTAAAGAAGACTACTCACTATTTGAGGAACAGCTTAATATAACCCTTGAACTTATTGCCCTTGCAAATCCTATAAGACAAAAGATTATTCTTGAAAAACTTATATCCAAATTACAGCTTCCAAAAGATGCAATTTATGAAAAATTTAAAGAAATAAAAGAAAACAAAGACCTTTTAAAACAGTATACTAATATTATTAAACAAGGGGCTACGACCTCTACCCAAGTTGGCAGTAGGAAAGATATACCAACCGGGCAAAACCGTGCTAAACAAAGCCAGCATAACACAAACGAACCAGAGGTATTACCCGTATTACTTGACACCTTACTTTCACTCTTGTTTAAGTTTCCAGACCTTTATTTTGGGGTACCCCAAAAACACGCTCTACTGCAGTTGTTAAAAGACAACCATAAGGAATACCATACTCTTTTAAATACCATCAACCTATTTTGGAAAAACAACCTAAAAAAACTAAAAAACATAGAGCCCCTAACTCTTGATGCACTACACACTTATTATATTGAACACTTACAACAAGAATTTAACAGGTCTCTAACTGCGCAAGGCGTAAAAGATAACAAATTATTTCAACGTATAGCCCTTTTACCACATATAAGTATGCTTACATTTTCTGAAACACTTAGCAAAGATATTATAATTCTAACTAGTCGCATTATAAAAATACTTGTATCACGTAGGCTTAACCAGCTTAGCCAAGAACTTGACACAACCTTACCTAATAAACAACGCAATATACTAGATCAAATAGATAAACTCCATAAGCTACTTGCCAAACTAGATGATATTAAAAACAAACAGATTTTTAACCAACCTTTTACATAAAACCCAAAAGTATAAGTACATTATATTAACCGCATTAAAAGAATACCTGTGGCTTGCAAAAGCACGAACGATCTGGTACATAAGATGGAAGCTATTTAACGCAAAAACCCACGCCCTGCTTAAAAACAAGTCAAATTTTCTAAGTATATATCAGTTACCAAAGCCCCTTACTGCAGATATATTAATACCAAAAGCTAGATCATTGATAATAGAAATAGGCTCAGGGCACGGCGAGGTGGCTAACCTTTTGGCTGACCCTAACAACCCATTTTGTCAAAAACTTAACATATCAAGACCCTATGTATTTGTTACAGCCGAATACACTAAAAAGTTTTATAAAAAAGTTGCTAAAAAAACAAAACAATCAAAACACATACTGCCTGTATATGGAGACGGATACAAAATGCTAAAGCTAATACCACAAAATGCAATAGATGCACTTTTGATATTGTTTCCTGACCCATGGCACAAAAAACGTCATCACAAACGCAGGCCGCTAAATGCACGATTTTTTATAAAGATTATTCCCAAACTAAAACCCAAAGGAATCATAATTATTGCAACTGATCATAAGGAATATTATGATTACATTCTTTACAATTTAAAATTAATCAAACACCGCGTAGAAATTGCTACTTTTGACTATAATCCCACTTCACTTGGACTACCTCAAACACACTACTATAAAAAATGGAGCAAACTAGGTAAAAGTTTTTACGGTATAAAGATTACTAAAACCATCTAAGCGGCCTATAAAACAAGCCTAAACCAATTATAGATACTTTTTGATTGTAAGAGATATTCTGCTTTAACAGAAGCTGCAGTACATAATTTGTTAAACTTTTAATGGTTGCCCCACTTGTTATAACGTCGTCAAATATTACTATCTGTTTTATGCGTTTTTCTTTTATAAATTTTTGCAAAGTACTACCCTGTTTAATCTGCCAAAAACTACCGTAGCGGTTTCTGACACGTCCCAATCTGTCTAGAGTTTTTTGAGATGCTATGCTACCACTTACAACAGGAACACTATAATTTACTCCTATGTACTTTAACATTAACCCTACAGAGTCAAAGCCACGCGCGTTTCTGTATGAATACGGATAAACCCATAAATTATGCAAACTACTTGCCAGGTTCCAACCCTTTACAAGATTAAAAGGATCAACTTCCACATAATAATTCCATAACTTCTTAATAAGGTGTACATGATATTTGTACCCTAACTGTTTGTATCGTATTAATAAACCTTTTACAGACTGATTATACAAAAACAACGAGAAAACTCCTTTTACAAAAACCGTTTTCGTAGTTACGTTACATTTATGTTTACTACCAAAAACATAACTCTTACAATAAAGACACAGCCGCGGAGCAAATGTTAGTTTTTTAAAATGTACGATTCTAGAAACACCTGGTGGCATAAAAAGAGCCTCATAAAGTTTGAAGATGTTGTCTGACAATTTAGTTAGAATTTGCATTAATTATTTTAGGCAGAAACTATTAGCATATGTAATAATCTAACGATAATGAAAACTCCCTATAAAAAACAACAAAGTAAACTAGATTATATAAAACGCAAGTACTTTTTTAAAAACCTAAAAAACCTAGCAGTACCTTTAAAAACATTCTGGGTGGGTCCTTTTAAAATAAAAGTTTTGCAAAAAAAGTACAATTTTAAACTAAGATTCGGAAACGTAATAGTAATAACACCAAGTCGCATAGTTAAAAAAAGTACAAAAAGAAACAAATTAAAACGTATAATAAAGAGAATGTTTAGTAATCTACCTTCATACCTTGTGGTAATTGCATATTTAAAACCCAAACAGAGCAAAACATAAACCGCATCATAAACAAGGTCGAATGTAAACAGGGTATAGGGCAAACTACTTAACCAGGGTACTACCTTGATATATATATGGCAATGATAAAATATTACAGTGGGCTCATAGCTCAATTGGCTAGAGCGTCCCCGTCGCATGGGGAAGGTTGCGGGTTCGAGTCCCGCTGAGTCCACCAGATTTTAAAAACGTAATAAAATAAACACAAACGGCAACCCCATGAGAACCCCCATTTTACTTGCAATACTTTCTGCGACCTTTGCAGCTCTTGCTACAATTACGGCAAAATCAGCCCTTAAAAACATTGACTCTTTTATTTTAACCGTGTTAAGGTCGCTTATAATAAGCGGTACCTTAGTAATCGCCCTACTTTTTATAAAATACACAAGTTTTAATGAGTTAACTACCTTTACTGCTAAAGAATGGTGGTTAATTTTAATGACCTCTTTATTCGGAGCGTTATCTTGGTTACTTTATTTTAAAGCACTTAAACTTACTAATAACACTACACTAATTTATGCTATTGATAAGACAAGCGTTATTATTGTGGCCGTACTGGCAGCTTTGTTGTTTAAGGAATCTATTTCAGTAAAGACCATTTTAGGAGTACTACTTATACTAACGGGCTTGATGTTTATAGCATAACTTGGCACCAAAACAAAAACAACCTTAATTACCACTACCATCTACTAATACTAATTACTAAACAAACTATTACCTTCTCACCTAAACATTTAAAGATACTGAGGGGTTGACACAAATGTGACACTAACATATAATATTAGTAGTTAACTAACATAATGTGTAGTACAAAAAATGACACAAAATGCAAACCAGCTACCGGCTGCCAATCAACCTACCTCAAAAGACGAGAAAATCTCTCCTTTAATTGAAATGACACTAGTATTGCTGGTAAAGATTGCAGAGTACCTTAAAGTTTATGCGAGGGATGTAAAAGTACAAGATAGCCGCTATTATAAAGAAGCTCAAAAATCATTAAAAGATGCTGTTACTAATCTATCTAAATTATTAGGATTAGGACCGGAATTTTTTGCACATGTATTTAGCGATAAATCGTTAACAGATTTAATTGCTCCAAAGGCTGGAGCCACTTCAACAACTACTACTCCTCAAGTAACAAAGCCCCAAACCGTATCTGCGCAAGAAACCACTACACCGCAGCCCCCTCAAACAACAGACACAACCACTTCTCAACCTCACAACAATACAACAACCTTTACAACCGAACTATTACCACCTTCTGAAAACCTATCATCTTTAGATCAAAACACTCAAACTACAACGGATAACACACAGCTAGAAGCTGATATCGCTATGACAGATGAGCCTTCTCAAGACCTACCCTCTCAAAATATTCCTGCAGAAACCACTCAACAAACTGGGCAAGCAAGCCAACCTGCTGATAATACCAACCAAGGCACACCTTCTGATCAAACCGCTCAAAACACCCCCAATACGCAAGATACACAAGATGACGATATTAGCAAATTACTTGAACAACTTGACCAACTTGCCAAAAAGGAAGAGTAAGGCAAATTTTACGCGGTATAAGGTAAAAACGCTGTTGTATGGCGGGGGCGCGGCCGTACGGCCGCGCCCCCGCCCCCTTTTTAATACCCCCACACCATCTTAATTCCTAAGGACTTGCCCGGATAAACTCACATAAATAGTGTAGGTTCTTACTAATCGTGGTTAAAACCTACAACATAAACTAACCTGATACGGGGATTTAGTGTTCCTTAGTCAAATTTATTTAACCAATCTAC
>WFZN01000015.1 GCA_015489555.1 Candidatus Dojkabacteria bacterium
TACCATCTAAGGCGTACATAGTAAATTGTGCAGATAAGATAGGTACATATCAATTGGAGGCAAAACTGCTTAAATATCGACTTTTTTATCTACCTATTAAAAGTATAAAAAGTGATAAACAATGTGCTACAGTAGATAAAAATGTAGTTATAGATGTAAAAGAGAGCCGTCTTTTAGATCTAGAAAATATTACTGGCTACTTGGGCAGGTTAGGGGATAGTACAGACAAAACACAAAGTAGAGTACCTAAATTCTTGATAAGCTCTTATTCCTTAGAATAGAAATGATTTATCTAGTTGAAGCTGTAGAATTTATTCCTTTAAAAACGTTTTTGGTTTACAAAAAGATATGCTCCCTAAGAAATTATAAGTTCATGCCGGTATTTACCCTGGATGAATTAAAGTCGCTTATTGCAGAGTCTAACAACCTTTCTTTGTTTGATAACGCAAAAGACCTAAAAGTTCCTGTGATATATCAGGATTTGGTAAGTACACCTACTTTTAGAAAATTTACAGATTTTATAAAAAAAACAGATCTTGGCAAGATACATATAATAATTGTTTCTACTAGTGTTTATAAACTTAGGAATTTATTTAAGAACGCAGAGTACATATCGGATGAGACTTTCCATACCCCAGAGCAGGGCATTGCTTTAATGCAAGGTTATGTAGATGATATGAAGGATCTACTTTCTTATGATAATCAAAAGATACTGTTACAATGGAGTTACAGGCCAACCAAGGGACGATATTCAAGGACAAAGTTAGTATATGCTATTGATCGTATCAAGGCTCTTTATATGCAAGATAAATTCGCAGCACTGGGCTTTATTATGCAGCTTGGTAATGAAGTTTCCGTTTCGTATAATCCGTGGCAGGCGATAGATTATCTTTTTAAAGGTACTTTTGCTGATAAAGTTGCTTACTATGAGGTGTATCTTCGTTTTAGTAACGCATATGAGTTAATAAAGTATCTTGAGAAGGGGGTTTTTATATTAATGCTTGCAAAAAAGGGAATACCTTTGGCAAAGATTTCTTCTAGACTTGGTTTTAACACATATTTTATAAACAATCTTGTTAAGATTCTGCAGAGTCACCCTAAGGTATCACTTGAGCTTCTTATAAAGATATATGAAACATTACTTAACGTAGAGTACAACACAAGGATAGGAAGGGTACCAACGATAGAGGAGGCATTCTGGGGAGGGTTAATTAAAATACATTCAATGCTTCCTGTCTAGTTATAGCATGCTCCATAAGGGCATTTGGTATTATTCTTTATGAGTTCGTTTGTTAACATAAGAAACGTTGCCATAATAGCGCATATAGATCATGGAAAAACAACGTTGCTTGATCGGTTTATACAGTTTCTGTCTAATGAAAAAAGTGTGTACAAGAAAGATCGAGTTGCGGACGTGCTTGAACTTGAGCAAGAGCGGGGGATTACTATAAAGATGCAACCTGTTTCATTGTATTTTAACGATGTGCTTATTAATTTCGTTGATACCCCGGGGCATGTTGACTTTGGTTATGAGGTATCAAGAGCTTTGAAGGCAGTTGAAGGGGTCGTATTGCTTATTGATGTTACACAGGGCATACAGGCGCAAACAATTGAGAATCTTTTAACTGCTTTAAAATATGATCTATCCATTATCCCTGTCCTTAACAAAGTTGATCTTGCTGATTCTGAGCTTATTGAGAGACGGTTAATTGAGATTAAAAATGTACTTGGTTTTGGTAGGTCTGAGGTTATACTTGCCTCTGGTAAAACCGGCAAGAATGTGGATCTGATTTTACGTAATATAGTCGAGCACATCCCCCCTCCTACTAATGGGGCCCTCTTTAAGGAAGTTATGGGAAAAATAAAACATCGTAACAAGGCAAGCTCAGAGCTGCCGGTTGCTTTTGTAATTGATGCTCAGTATGATAATTACGGAGGAGTAGTACTTACTGTACGTGTTGTGTCTGGGGCGGTTGGAGCGAATGCACCATTTGTTATTTCCAACGAAGATATAGAATTTAATCCTATCGAAGTAGGGGTATTTTCGCCAATGCGTACCTCTCAAAAACAGTTAACAGTAGGGCAAATAGGATACATAGTGACAAATATAAAAGACCCTAAACATATATATGTTGGCGCAACTATCACAACTAAGGGAAATAGGCTTGTAATTTCAGGGTATCGTCGCCCAGTACCAAAGGTTTTTTCTTCGTTTTATCCTGCACAGGATTATACTTATGATCAACTACGGGAGGCTTTAGCTAAATTAAAACTTAATGATTTTGCCCTAAGTATTGAGCAAGATTCGTCTCCTTTATTGGGTAAGGGGTTCAAACTTGGTTTTTTGGGGATGCTGCACATGGAGATTATTAAAGAGCGTTTAGCTAGAGAGTTCGCAGTAGAGGTAGTTACTACGTATCCTTTGGTACCGTATAAGGTTAAACTAAAAAACGGAAGCAAGTATACCATTAGTAGCATTAGGCAGTTTCCGTCTTCGCAAGAGATCGATACGGTATGGGAACCATTTATAAATGCAGAGATTTTCACTCCTTTTGAGCATCTATCGGCGATACTTGATCTTTTGCGTCAATCGCGATCTGTCGTGTTAGAGCAACAACAACTTAATATGGAGGGCGTAGATATGTTTTACTATAAGATCAAAGCTCAGATCCCTTTCTCTGAAATCGTTGATAACTTCTTTAACAGGCTAAAAAGTGTAAGTCACGGCTATGCTTCTTTGTCGTATGAAGACATATCATATTTACCTTCTTCTGCTGTAAAGGTTGATATTTTAGTGATGGGAGATATATACGAGAACCTATCCTTTATTACGTATCCTGAAAAAGCTCAGTCTAAGGCACGCAGTATTTTAAAGGTTTTAAAAAAGAGCATACCACGTACAATTGTTCCGATACCATTACAAGCCGCGATCGGAGGCAAAATAATTGCAAGAGAAACAATACCAGCTATGCGTAAGAATGTAACAGCCAAATTATATGGTGGAGATGTGAGACGTAAACTAAAACTTTTACGTAATCAAGCTAGGCTTAAAAAATACAGATCGCAATTTGTTAAGGTAAAGATTCCGTCAGATTTTTTAAGACAAGTATTGTCTGATGTTTAAGTTAGCGTTGGGCTAGCCCCTTAAGGCGTGTATTTAAAAGGTTCTCTAACTGGGCTAGTGTAGTGTTTAGATCTGCTTCCCCTCTGTCTACCTTTGAAAAGGTTTCTTTTACACTTGATTCCCATAGGCCATATGTAGGTACAATTGGAAACACTGCTGTATTTAAGTTTTGATGTACAACTGTGTGGTATGGATCATTTTGACGATTAGCCATGTCAACCCGCGCGTATGTTTGGCCTTCTTTCATTAATTCTTTTTGCGAGTTATAAATTTTTTCTATATTCTCTGGTTGAATAAGGTATGACAAAAATTGCCAAGCAGCTTCTTGTTTAGATGAGTTTTTGGGTACTACAAACAGCCAGAACGAGCCCAGATTTTGCTTGCGAGATGCGCCCCCAAGCTTGGGTACTGGAGCGATTTTTATTTCTAGATTGGGGTTGGAGTTTATGAAATTTATATATCTCCAAGATGGGGCGAAAATAATAGCAGGAATACACTCAGCAAAGTATTTTAGATCGTTTGGCATTGTAGGGGTCCATGTTTGATGTTGGGTGTAAAACCTACGGTAAAATGTAAGAGCGCTTAGGGCTTCCTTGTTTTGGAGGGTGTATCTTCCTTTTTGATAATAAGGGGTTCCATTTTGTATCATAAAGAGAAGGAATAATTCAGGAGAATGGAATATGTTGCTAAATGTGCCAAGCGCTATCGCTCCCTTTGACTTTATTTGGGGTATCTGTTGTATTAGGTCATCCCACGTGTTAATTTGAGCTATCAATTGTGGATCTACAATGTCGGCGTTGTAGAACATTACCAATGTGTCCGCAAACAATGGGACACCTATTACACCATTTTTTTGAATAATTATGTCAGAAATCCCAGGGTAATATATTTTTGAGACGCTGTTAGGATCTAGAATGTTTTTGGGGGCTGCGCTTATGTGGTTAATAATTAAAGGAAGCCAGCTGTGGTGTACTTCTACTATGTCGACCCCACCTTCTTGTGTTATGCGGTCATAGGCTTTTTTGAAATATTCTCCAACGTAGGCGTTGTCTACACTTGTGTGTTGATAATCTTGTTGGATGTAATTTACTCTTATGTCTGGATGTTTGTTTTCAAACTCTGCAATTATTTGCTGCATTGCGTCTTTTGGGTACCACAACCCCCATATATTAATTGTTGTTTTGGTAGTTTGTGGGTATGGCTTTTGGGTAACTTGGGGTGTGCCACTAGGAGTCTGTTTGCCTTTTTTAAGTAGAGGCAAGAGCATTAGCATGAAAAACAGGAGTATGAATATACCGCCTACGATAATGAGGATGCGTGATAATGGGATGTCGCTTAATTTGTTTTTTAGTGTGTCAAGCGGCTTTTGTGGGGGCGGGGATTCGCCGGTAGGCGAATCCCCGCCCCCACCTGCTTCGGGTTCATCTTCTTCTAATAAAAACTCAGGAAGGGTAGGTTCTTCGTTTAGGGAAGAAACTTCCTCAACCTGACTGTGTAAAACTGCCTCTGTCGGTGGTTGCTCCCCTTTGGAGGTACCGGGGGGTTGCTCTGCCGGCTCGGCAGGCTGTACGTTGGGTATGTCCCCAAGATTTTCAGACTGTAATGACTTACTTTCTGCGGGATTGTTAGATGTATCATTGGGTCTGTTTTGGGCAAAAGGGTCGTTATTCATTCTCTAATAGCAGTTACAACTAATCTTTTAGCGCCTAGCCCTAATGGCCAACATGTAACTAGAGTCACTTGATCGTTTTTAGTAGGTCCTACCAGTTTGTATAGGTTCGTCGGGCTTACTATCTTTTTAGATTTTACCCTATATTTAAGTTGCTGGCCGTCTTTATATATTATTATAGAATCCCCAAGATTTATGCGTTCTAGTTTGGAAAATACCAGATACGGTTTTATTCTACCAAAGAGCCTGGTAATGCCGCTGTGGCCGTATATTACAGCGTTGCTACCATCACCTGGCAGCGGTGTACCCTTAAGATGGGCTACCCCTTTCTTAAGAGCTTGTTCGTAAACCTCTTTAGGGGCACTTGGAACATTGGGGGTTAATGGTATTCTGTTAATTTCTAGTGTTGGTATAGATATATACATCATCTTCGAGTAGCTTTCGTTTATCGGAATATTTGATGCAGTTTCGGAAGGTAAACTAGTGTTAAGGTAGTTTTGTTTTATCTCTTCAAATAGCTTAGGGCCTGGATCATAATATTTGTCTTTTACTAATAATTGTAGATAACTTATATCGACTGGGATGGGCGAATTGGCTGTGTTGTCGTATGCTTCTACGGTGGTAGAGTAGTTTAGCAATGTACTGTGTATACCGAGTAATACCGAGATACTAAGCGGTACTAGTTGCACTAATAGAATTAAAAGGCCAAGATATATAAGGGACTTGCTGATAAAGGCCTTGGTGACCTCGTATGAGAAAAGGCGTTCTTTGTAATTTGGATTCTCGTTTGCAAATTCATATAACATATTTTCATTATAGCATGTGGTTAACCTGGATTATGGATACTTAGGGGTGTGGGGTGGAGCTTTTTGTTACTTAGTTATAGGCGGTATGTTCATGTGTTTTAAACCAAAACTGAATTGGAAGCTTTTAAAAACGGTGTTTCACCCCACGCCCATAAGATATTTACAAAGCCCTGCATATCCTTTATAATTACGTTATGGGAACGAATCGAGCGTTTGTATTAGTAGATAATACTTCACCTTTGCTAATGGCTTTTTTGGTGGGGGTTAAAAAAACTATAAGTATCTACAAAGATGCTCGTATTTTTACTCGAAGTACTAACCCGTTTATAGATCAGTTGTTTCAGGAAGTCGGAGGAGTTCGTTTGCTAGACCCTAGCCAAAGCGTTGGGGAGGTTATTATTAGGTTTAATCCTGAATATGTAGAAAAAGTCACAATGCCTCAAGATAATAGTTTTGCGACACATGCCTACCTTAAGAAACTCCCACCTCAAGGGGTAAAACCGTATAGCATAGAAGAGCAAGGTTATATTGGTGCGTCAGAGTTATTTGTGTGGGGAGCAGAAGATCAAAGTATCAAAGACTTGGTACCCCCTACCGTGCAGATTAAGGGTAATTACACAGATACAATGTTGCTTTTAAGTGAGGTGTATCCGACGTGGCGTGGGGTGTTTGCATTTTTACTGGGTAATTCACTAAGCATCATAGAGATGAGACAGTTAATAAAAATTTTAAGACAGTTTTATGTTTCCAAAGGGGTACAAGAGTTGGAGTTTAAAGAAAGTAGTAGCATATTTCAAGCCTTTGCAAATGCTGCACTTGATTATATTTCTTCAGAGAGTGGGAATATGAAAGTTATCGGTGATGGGTGGGAGTATTCTGTTGTACTTTCAGACAATTTACCAAGTGTAACTTCAGATAGTAAGCGTAAAGTTTATAAAAGGGCGTTTATTTTAGAGGTTTTAGAGTTTAAAGAATCTACAAGAACGGACACTGACAGAGTCAATAACGTGTTTGATGATAAACAGGTAGAGCCAGCTTCCGTAAACCCCGTAACGCCTCCGAATAAACTCTCAGGTAAAACTACTAATACCGCAGACGTCTCAGAGAGTAACGAGCAACACAATATAACCAAGATGGAAGAGCCTGCGTATGAGTCAATGGATAGCAAGTCGGTTCCTCCCACGCCAGCGCAAACAGAGCATAAGAATAAAGATGCTACCAACGATCACACGGATGATCCAGTAGATGAATTAATGAAAGAGGTACTTGACGAATAAAGAAACAATATTATGAAACTGCAGCTAATTACCCTTGAATGCAGAGTCCCATAACTAAATCTTATGTGTGATATAATTACGGAAACTGTTAAGCTTGACGTAATTATTAAAACCTGATATAACCAGGTAGATAGATAACTTACATAAAATTTAAGTTTTATAATTTATGGGAAAACATCAAAACAGCAGTGCGTACAAAGACCAAAAGCAAAAGATTATAGAGTACTTTGCTCAGTCAGAGAAAGATACTGGGTCTCCTGAGGTTCAGATTGCATTACTCACGTGGCGAATTAATCGTCTTTCAGAGCATTTGCAGAAACATCCACATGATTATCACTCTCGTAGAGGTTTCATAAAGCTGATAAGTAAGAGGAGAGCGCTGCTAAACTATCTTAAACTACTAGAAGAAAAAAGGTATAAAGATCTTGTCAAAAAGTTAGGACTACGAGAATAGGCAGACTTTATTTTAAGATTTCATAATTTAAAACTTCTGTTAAAATAGACAGTATGAGTGAGGATTTTATTCATGAAGAACCGTTTACGTTTAAAGTAGGCGATAGCGCCGTTAAGTGGTATTATAAAAGGCTTACTCCCCTTGCTAACTCTTCTATATTTGCTAGGTGGGGAGACACTGTTGTTAACGTTTCTATACTGCGTGGTGAAGGAACCGAGGAAAACACCTTTTTGCCACTTACGGTTGAATATCTGGAAAAGTATTATGCTGCGGGGATTATCGCAAGTTCTCCCTATGTTAAAAGAGAGGGGCATCCCTCTGACGCTGCTATACTTAAGGCTCGTATAATTGATAGAGCGATTCGGCCAAGGTTCCCAAAGACTTTACGTGATGTAGTACAGGTTTATGTGTCTGTGTTATCTTATGATGTTACACATGATCCTTTGTTATTAGCTTTTAATACAGTTGTGGCGGCGTTAATGGTGTCAGATATCCCGTTTGTGGGTGACTTCGTAGGATTAAAGCTTACTGTTGATAGCAAGGGTAACCCGCAGTTTTTGTATGAAGATATACCTCTGTGGAATGGAGACGGTAAGCATAAAGCGCAGCTTATAAATATGGATATGTTTCTGGCAGTTGATGATAAAGGAGTGATAATGTTTGATGCCTTTGTGAATAATCTACCAGAAAAGACAGTAAAACGTGCTGTAGAATTTGCAAGAGATAATAAGGATGCATGGCTTACTCCTATTAGAGAGTTTGTTAACAATTTCGATATATCTAAAGAGCCGGGGGTAATGGTAGAGGTCCCGGAGTATCTGGTTAAATTAATACATACAGATTTTGCGTCTCAGATAGAAGATACATTAAGAGAAAGCGATAAAACGTTGAGAAAAGAGAAGCTAGAGGAATTACCCGATAAAGTATTAGATCACTACTTTGGCCAAGAAGATGCCGCGGAAGAACAACCACAACCATTTGAGGATGATTTAAGTAAAGATTTCCCATATACCCAACAGCAAGTACAACTTGCCTTAGAGATGGTGCTTAAAAAGTTCGTGAAGGACCTGGTATTAAAGCAAAACGAGCGCTTAGATGGTAGAGATTTTGAACAAGTGCGTGATCTTTACGCAGAGATAGATCTATTACCTCGTGTGCATGGCAGTGCACTATTTAAGAGGGGTGATACAATGGTTTTGACTGCTACAACCCTCGGATCACTCTTACAGCAACTACAGCTTGATGAGATGACAGGTGAGGAGGAGCGCTATTACATACATGAATATTATTCTCCTCCGTATGGTTTCGGTGAGCCCGGAAGGTTTAGGGCGTATCCTGGTCGTAGGGAGATCGGGCACGGGGCATTAGCAGAGAAGGCTTTGTTACCAGTGATCCCTTCTAAGGAGGAGTTTCCATATATGGTTCGGGTTGTTAGTGAGGTTATGTCTTCTGCGGGGTCTACTTCAATGGCTTCTGCAACCGCGTCAAGCCTCTCACTTATGTCAGCTGGTGTACCGATTAAAAAGCCTGTTGCGGGTATAAGTATAGGTGTTATAGGAGACAAAGATTTTACGAAGTATCAACTTCTAACTGATATCGTTGAAGTGGAGGATTTCTATGGAGAGATGGATTTTAAAGTCGCTGGTACAAAAGATGGTATTACAGCTATTCAGATGGACCAGAAACGTTTGCAAATTCCTTATCATGTAATATTGGAAGCTTTTGATTGGGCCAAGAGGGCGCGTTTGGCTATTTTAGATTACTTGACAAATGTTATTTCTGAGCCTAAAAAGCAGTTACATCCTTTAGCACCCAAAGTGTTACGTATTAGTGTGCCTGTTGAAGATATCGGCAAGATTATTGGGCCTGGAGGGCGTATTATAAAAGATATTATGGAAAGAACCGATACTAAAGTGTATATTAATGAGGAGGGAACAGTACAAATAATGGGTAAAGACACAGACAAATTAGAACAGGCCAGACAATATATACAAGACATAGTTAATGGAGCGGAAAGAATGACCCCAAAGCGTGAGTATAAAGTGGGTGAAGTATTGGAGGCAGAGGTGGTAGAGTTAAAACCTTTTGGGGCAATAGTTAAATTGCTTGATGGTACGGATTCGATGGCTTTTGTACATATTTCGGAGATAGCGGATTTTTATATAAAAGATATAAATAATGTCCTTACCATAGGGGAACACGTTAAAGTCAAGATTGTAGGCTTTGATGACAAAGGGCGGCTACGTGCCAGTATCAAGCAGGTGGAGTAATATAATAAACGATAGTAATGTCTAAATTTTCGTCGCTAGGGCAGCTTCTTAAAAAGAGGGGGACCTATATTGTTACCTATTCTGGCGTCTCAACTATTGGACGAAATAGCTATCTTGTTATAAAGGATGGTAGAATATTGGTTATAGATTTTGGGGTAGGCTTCCCTGATATTGACGCATACAATATTCAATATATTCTGCCTGATGTACAGCTACTTGGGCGTTATGCTAAGTATATAGATGCTATAGTAATTACACATGCACATATGGATCATGTTGGTGGGGTATCGTTTCTTTTAAAACACTTTCGTAAGGAGGTGCCTGTCTTTGGTAGTCGTTTTACTATAAAGTTTTTGCAGGAACGCTTAAAAGAAGTTAGAGATTTAAAAGCCCTCCCGCGCTTGCATGTTGTTGACTCTAGTAGGCAGTACAAGGTTGGCTCTTTTCATGTAGAATTTGCGCATGTAACCCATAGTATCCCCCAAAGTATGGCAGTTGCTGTTAATACTGCTTATGGGAAGATCGTTTACACAGGTGACTTTAAGCTAGACCCAACCCCGATTAACGAGGCGCCTACAGATGTTAATACCTTAAGGCGTTGGTCAAGAGAGGGTATACTCCTCACTTTAGCTGATTCCACTAATACATTTGAGAAAGGGCACTCACGTTCTGAAACTACAATAATGGGGGTATTAGAAGAGATAATAGAAGAAGCAAGAGGTCGTGTAATAGTTGGGATGTTTTCGTCATTGGTATCTCGTCTTATAGGTATTGTTGAGATCGCTAAGAAACTTAATAAAAAAGTAGCCTTTACGGGGCGAAGCCTTGAAACAAATGTAAAGATAGCAATGCAGATAGGTTACTTAACTCCTGATCAGGACACGATTATTCCTATCGAGGATACCCATAAGTATGACGATAAACAGCTGATAATAATTGCTACAGGTAGTCAGGGAGAGTACGAAGCAGCGTTGATGAAAATGGCAAGGAGTAAACATGAATATATACGCCTACGTAGTACTGATACTATAATTCTTTCTTCCTCTGTTATCCCTACTAATGTGGTAAGCGTACAGCGTTTGATGGATATGTTGTCGCATACGGGGGCTACGCTTATTAATAACAAGTTAATGGACGTACATGTTAGTGGCCATGCTTATCAAGAAGATTTAAAAGAGATGGCGCGTTTGCTTGATTCAAAATATTATGTGCCTGTACATGGGTACCCTTCATTTTTAAGCCAACATAAGAAGTTGTTACAAGAGATGGGAGTCCCCGGTGGACGAGTACTTCTACCTAGTGAGGGCTCGGTCTTTGAGTTGTCTGATAATAAAGTAACAACTTTAAAAAAGCTAAAGCTTATCCCTCAATATGTAGTAGCAGGTCAATTGTTAGATAAATCAGATCCATTAGTTCTGGATAGAACGGAACTAGGATATAACGGGGTGTTAAGTGTATTCATAAAGACAGGGAATGTGCCACAAGTTAGGTTAAGTCAGCGAGGTGTTGCTCCATACAAACTGTGGCAAGAGTTAAGGCCATTACTCAAGAAAAGTGTTATTAATTTTTTGATGCAGCTTTCGGTTTCTCAAAGGAAAAACTTATCAGCTAACAAAGAATTAAAGATAGGGCTTGTGAAGCTAATTACAAAGCGTGTTTACAGAGACTTAAAGGTAAAGCCTGTTGTGGTGATAAATGTTTTATAGAGGTATGGCAGAGCGCCAAATAAACGTGGCCTACCTTAAGTAAAGTTTTATGTTATTTAAATGTTGTAAGTAGGTTTTAGCGTAGTGGATTTTACCGTCTTTACCGTGTAGGTAGTACCAGTATTGATTAGGTAAAGGGTTTAAAACCGCTTCAATAGCGCTTTGGTCTGGATTTGAGATGGGGGTAGGTGGTAATCCCAGATGTTTGTAAGTATTATATGGGGAGTTACTTTGTTTATCCTTTATTGTTATGGGAGCACTCCAATTTTTCTTAGGATAAAGCAGTGTTGCATCTACCTCAAGCGGTCTGTTTGTAAAAAGACGTCTTAGTAGGATGTCTGCCACCATACGTCGTTCTGTAAAGTCGTTTGTGGTTTCGCGTTCAATAATTGAAGCAAGAATGAGAATTTTATAGCTGTTTAGTTTCTTAAGGATCGTGTTATCCTTTAATTTAGCCTTTTGAATAATAATGTATACGTACTTGTTATATGCATCAAGTTGTTTTTTAATGATTTTTTCGGTTGTGTCTGAATATTCAAATGTATATGTAGCCGGATACAAAAAACCTTCTAGAGTCTTTGTAGTTTTTAAAAACGGATACGCATCGTAAAACGGTAAGGACTGTGGGTTTGTTGCATAGCGAATGTATAGGGTCTTGTTAAAATTAGGTAGTATATTTTGGGATCGTGTCGCGATTATATGAGCTATTTCGTCGTACCTTAGGCCTTCGGGAATGGTAATTTTTACTGTCGGCGGGTTTGGATTTTTAAGGCGGTTAATAATTTGATCGAGTGTATATTTCCCTTTCCCCAAAAAGAAAACGCCTGCTTTAAAGTCTTTATAATCGTTATGTTTGCGTATTAAGCATATGAAGTCTACTGTTTGGGTTTCTGACAATTTAAGGTTTGTTTTAACAATTTGTGTAATCTGTTCTAGTGTTTCTCCCGGTTTGATCTCGAAAAGAGTAGGTTCATTAATTTGTATTTCGTAGTTAGGATTGTTTATGTAACATTTGTAATATCTCAATTTATCCATATATAGGGTTGTTTTTAGCACTAGTAGCAAGCTAACTAGTGTTAAAAATAAAAGAATTAGTGGTCTTAATGGCGAGGTCGTGCGTTTTTTGCGAGAGGATAATAACTTAATGTTAATATGCATACTAGAGAGAGTATAACAGATTACTATCCAAGATAGCCGACATCCGGTAAATAGTCTTTTACGTTTTGGGGGGTAATTATTACTTTTGTGGTTTTGTTAGTAAGAATATCATATGCTACTTTTCTTGCAATATTAGTTAATGTACGTTTAAGCTGACGTAAGCCTGCATCAATACCCATGGGGCGTACTATTAGTGGCCATGCTTTGTCTGTAATTTGCAACTCATCGCTTCTTAAGCCAAATTCCCTTAGGATCTTAGGGAATATATAATTTTTACCAATTATTATTTTCTCTTCATCAGAATAGCTTGTAAATCTTATTATTTCAACACGATCTATCAAAGCCGCGGGTAGATTTGATAGACTATTAGCTGTGGCTATAAAGAATGTATATGATAGGTCAATAGGGTAATCTATATATCTGTCAACAAAGTCAGTGTTTTGGGAAGGATCAAATATTTCAAGTAGCGCTGCATGTATGTCAGTTCTTACCTTCGGATCTGCACTGACTTTTTCAATTTCGTCAAGTAAAATCACGGGGTTTAAACTTTGAGCTTTAACCAGGGCTTTAACGATCATACCAGGTTCTGCATCAGGATAATTCTTGGGTTTACCACGAAGTTGGAGTACGTCTCCGAATGCCGCTAGAGATATTTTTACAAATTTTCTGCCTAAGGCGTTAGCAATTGAATAAGCTATTGTGGTTTTGCCTAAACCTTGTAATCCTACAAATAGTAATACGGGTATGTGCCTTATAACTAGGGGTTTATCTTTATTCTGAAGCCCTTCGCGCTGATACTTTAATTTAAGGCCAGCCATATAGCTTAAGATGCGTTCTTTAACCTGGTTTAGGCCGTAGTGAGACTCATTTAATTTGGTTCTTATTTTTTCTATATCCAATTCATCTGCGGTAAAGGTGTTCCACGGCACAGCAGCTATCCAGTCTACGTATTTATATACGATTTCGTATTCAGATGAATAACCGGTACCTTTTTGAGCTATATAATATAGGCGTATTATTCGTTTGAAGGTGCTTTTCTTGAGTTTATCCGGTACATTTGATTTGAGCAGTTTTAGTACAAGAATCCGTATATCATAGAATTTGAGCAGGTCTTTAAGATCAATGCCAAATTCTTCTTTGAATGTTTCTGCGGTTAGCTCTTGTTTGTCTTTTTTCATACATACATTATACGGTTTGTCAAAACTCTTTACAATGTTATACTTTTTTATGGTGTTTGGTTTTTTAAAGGGGAGGAAATATAGTGCCCAGGCTGATTTGTTTATTTCTTTGGACATAGGTACTGAGTTGTTAAAAGGTATTCTATTCTCACGGGGGACCGGTTCAATCGTAGCCAAGTCTCACTTTTACTTGCGACAACCCAAAAAGGCGATGCGTAGCGGGAAAATTACAGATAAAGAGTTGGTTACTTATGGGGTTGATGCTGTGGTTTCGAAACTCACAGAATCTTTTGTGCGTAAAGATACAAAGGTAATGTTGGGAATAGCAGGAGATCTTGTAAATGGTGTGTCAATTGAGGTAACGTACACGCGTAAAAATCCAAATAGGGTTATAGATTCACAAGAGGAGACTCAGATCTTAGAATATGTATATAATGAGGTAATCAAACAGAGCTTGCCTATATTAGCTAGGCGTTTGGGGTTACCTGAGCAAAAGATTGCTTTGTTACACATTGGGGTTGTGGGTATCTTGATTGATGGTGTTCCTACGGAAGGGCTTGTAGGTCAGAAGGGAGGCAGGGTGTTGCTTAATATATATTCGTCGTTTGCTCCTCATGATGATGTTTTTATTATTGGAGAGGTCATGCAACGCCTTGGGCTTAAGCCCGTTGGATTAGTTGCGCAACCTTATGCAGTGGCTCGCGCTTATAAAAGTAGCAGACGAGTTGATTTTAGCGCAATATTTGTGGATATTGGTGGAGGGACAACAGATATAGCAATAGTTTTACAAGGGTTTTCATTAAAGACCAAAATGTATGCCTTCGGGGGACGTATTTTTACTGAACGTATTGCTAAAGAATTAGGAGTTACCTATGAGATCGCTGAGGATATTAAAATGAAGTATTCTGCTGGCTTATTAAATCCAAGCCTAATGGTAAAGGTACGGGAAGCGCTAAGAGAGGATGTTAATTTATGGGTTGAGACTTTTAAGAATGCGCTGGAGGAATTCTCAGACATTGAATACTTCCCAGAACAGGTGTATTTATGCGGTGGGGGAGCCATGTTGCCTGATTTGCAAGATGTTTTACGTAATTATGCTTGGACCCAGGTTTTAAGGTTTAACAAGCACCCTACATTCGCTTTAATGAGTCCATATGACACTGAAGGGGTGCTTATACAAGACCCGGATTTAAAGTATCCGTATGATGTTACTCCTGTTTCTTTAGCTCGCGTGTATTTTGATATAGTTACGAGTCCGCGGTATAATTATGTAGTTTTATGGAAATGACAAAATTATAACTAATAAAATGTAATTTATTATCTACCATTAGTATGGACTCCTCCCTAAAAATAAGTGTGATAAAGATACAACCTACCGACTCGTTAAGTGATATAGTAGAA
>WFZN01000016.1 GCA_015489555.1 Candidatus Dojkabacteria bacterium
TTTATGTTGCCCTTGAGAATCTTTTGAACATTCCTTAATTTTAGGTTATATAAGTAGGAGCGGATAGTATCTTGAGGAATATCATATGTACGAATAAGTTTCTGGTTTTCGTATTTTTTGTTGTTAAATAATTGTCTTTTTTGTTCTTTATGGTACTGGCCATATAGTTGATTTTTTAGTACAGTAATTGCTTTTAGTCTATTCTGTTGTAAGGATCGTGAACTGGTTATAGTAACAGAAAATCCTGTCGGTAGGTGTTTTATACGCACACCAGTATAATTTTTGTTTGCATGTTGACCTCCAGGGCCTCCAGATCGTACGGTTTCTATTTTTAAATCTTTTGATGATACTTCGATCGGAGGGGCTGGAATGTACGGTATCACCTGTACGTAAGTTTCAGAGGTCTGGATATTTTTGGAGGAGTTAAAAGGAGGAATGCGTTCAACTCTATGTATTCCTTCTTCGTATTTGAATGCGTTGTATAGGTGTGGGTTTTTTATTAATATGAGGGCGGCGCTCGTACCATAATTTGTTGTAGCTTGGTGTTCGACTTGATAAGTAATTTCGTTTGCGACAAAGAAGTTTTGGTACATCTCAAAAAGAATCCGGGTCCAGTTTTGAGCATCTGCCCCGCCTTGGCCTACGCGTAGTTTGAGAAAGAATCCTTTTAATTCTTCTTTGTCACTAGAAGGTGGGTTCAATTGATTTATGATGTAGGAATGTATTTCTTTTAAAGATGCAATATGCGTAAATTCTTTGATTTCTTCTAGCAATGCTTTCAGGTTATTACAAAAAGGGGCAAACCCTTGTAGGTGTTTAAGTAGTTTGCTGTATGATATGGTGTGGGTAAAATCTGACATAATTCTTCAAATTTAATCGTAACATTTTAGCATATAGTATTAGTAAGATGCATGTGAAAGCATTGGTTGTAGAAGATTGTGTAGAGTTTGCTAACATCTTAAAAAATTTACTCATAAACGATTATAATGCACAAGTCAGTTGGGTAGGTTCTACGGGTGTTTTAAAGAGTGTCTTTAGAAAAGTACGTCCGACTCTGGTGTTGCTTGATTTAATGTTGCAGAGTCAATTTGCTATTGACTATATACCGAAACTAAAACGGCTGGGGAGTACTGTTATAGTAATATCAGCTTTTAACGATAATGCTATTGTAAATAAGGTGTATACACTTGGCGCTGATATCTTTGTAAGTAAGCCGACAAACCTCGGTTATTTGCGGAATATATTAAGAAAATATTTTAATACGCATAAAACAGAGGAGGCTGTATTGCGCGATTTTCGGAACAACTATATTGCATCTTATAAGTTACCTAATTATGTTTTGGAATGGCTTGATATGTTTAAGAGTAGTAAGCTTAGAGGGTATGTGTTTACTAATCGTGACCGTTTCGTTCTCGGTGTTTTATATCAATACAAAAGAGTGCCCAAGGAGTTTTTAATGAACGAATTGGGGATCAGTGAGGGCAACCTGAGGGTACTACTATTTAGATTGCGGCGTAAGCTGCTTAAGTCCAAGAGCCCTTATTCAATATGGGCTGATCATTATGGCAATTTGGTCTTAATTAATAGAGTCAGCCAGTTTACATAGAATCTTACTAGTGAGACAGCATAGGGGTAATCTTTTTTAAACTCCGTTAACAAAAATGTGGTTGCTTCTATAAATCCATCGATATCATCACGTATGTATGTTACTTTACGTCTATTATCAAGTAGGGTCATTATGGTTGTTTTGCCTACTTTCTTGTCGTAAGAGTGATCCTTAAAATCGTCTATAAGTTGCCTTGTTATAAGATAATTCAGGTAGAGTTTTGTAAGCCGCGGCGGGGCATTATACTTTTCTAGTACTTTTTTAACAGGTATATAGCGTGCAAGATATTGGTTGATGGTAGTCCGTTTGAGTTGATAGGAACGGTGATTTAACTTTGTATACAACGTATATAGTCGTTTAAATATATAGGGGTGTCTATACCAGATTATAAAGGTATCTAACAATACGGTCGACTGTGGGGTATGTGGATATCCTTTACAAAATGCTTTTATAAATTGTGGGGAGGAGCATATTATTTTTAAAGCATATATCCAATAACTAGGGTGCAAGAACCTTTTAGTCCAGAGACATAAGCATCTTATGGTTGTTTTTTTCATTTCCTAAAAGGTATAAATATCGAAAACCTAAAAAGGCCGGTGTTAATTTTTTGTGTGTTGATTTTTGCGTTATGTAAAAGAAGAAAGAGGTAATTAGTTGCAAGTGTGTTCCCTGCAGCTTTCTTATAAGGCTGACCAGATATGGGAAATCTGCTTGTTAGTTTGACTTCTAAGCCGGTCGTTGTGAATATTAACTCTAGTTTGAGGGGGTTAGCGTGTTTGTATGCGTTTTCTAATGTTTCTATGATGAGGGAAAGAATACTACTCTCGATCTGTAACGGGTCACTGCTATTATCTTGAATGTGTATGGTCGTGTGCTTTTTGTTATAGAGGGCACCTAGAAGATTATTGATAGTCTTTATCTTTCGGATAAATCTTGTTTTGTTAATATGGGTATTTTCCAAAGTGTTGTAAAGATCGATGATGTATTCTTTAATGCCGGTGCTATCTTTAAGTATGTGGGGTGATGTTTCCAGTTGATTTATTAGATTGCGGATTCTATGTAAGTAGAGTCTTGTGGTTAGAGCTGTTTTTAAGAGTTTAAGGCTATAATCGTTAGTTGGTTTAATTATGTAATTTAGGGTAAGAAATTGTGTAAAATTCCCTATTATTTTTAGTATGATTACTAAAAGCAGGTGCAATAGGATAAAAGCACTATAGGTGAGGGTATTTATTCGAGGTAGGTCGGGGTTTATTATAAGCGGGAATGTATTGGAAGAGTTTAAGAGTACAAGTAGACTGTAGATTATCATATATGTATTGGCTTCCTGGGTTCTTAGTGTAAAATTATAGTTGAATATCACCAAGATAAACATATAGGGTAAGTAAGGTATAGCTATTCCCCAAAGTGATAATACAAGTATGGAAGCGATCGCCCATGCATCTGTGCTCGTTTCAGCAAGGATGTGTGTTAAGGGTTTTATCTTTTGTTTAAGGTAAAATTTGTATAGCCTATAAAATAGAATCACTCCGTATAGTGTTAGGATCGTGGCTGATGCATAGGCCTCTATCAGTTGTTTGTCTATCAGTATATTTTTGAGGATAGATGCAATCAGCAAGAATGGGGGTATAACGGTATAGATATAAATGTAGAGGTAGAATATTAGGGGCGGGCGCTTTGCGCCCGCCCCTTTACGCTCTAGTCCCATGGGAGGGTAAGGAGCGTTAATAGCTTAAGCATTAACCACCGCATTAATAATTATAGCTACAAATATGTTACACTTTGCACAATGGCTCAGAATCCTGAGGCTCGGCTTGATGATAAAAAATCTATAAATAAGGTATCCCTTCCTGAACCTGATCAGTTATTAGGGTATAAATTCGGGAGTCCAAAGTTCAGGGTTTTAAGTAGTATTCCGGGTTTGATATCTGGATTTTTTATTCTGCTACCGATTTTTACTATATTGTTTCGCAGATATAGTTGGTTTGTTAATATCCTGTTTTTTGTAGTTTTTTACTGGTTTTATAGGGGTGTACTAGTGTTATACGGGGTGCTTGTAGGTTATATAAGGTACCTCCTTAGTAAGAAGGTAGATTGGAACCACCACCTTAGTGAGTTGTTTAAAAAAGAGAATTGGGGCAAACTCCCTACTCCATATGAATTGCCTGATAATCCTGATAAATTCAAGGTGGTGGTGTTAATTCCGGTATATAGAGAGCCTGAACAAGTCCTGCGTGAAAGCTTAGAAAGTTTGCGTAATTCGGATTTCCCTATTAAGGAACGTTTAATCGTTGTTTTTGCTTTAGAAGAAAGGGGTGGTAAAGAGGTTCATGAAACAGTGAAGAAGTTAAAAGAAGAATATGAGCAATATTTCTATGATTTGAGGTATTATATACATCCTGCTAACATACCTGGGGAAGTCGTTGGTATAGCTGGGCCAAACCTAAGATGGGCTTCTTACCATTTCTGGCTAGACATAAAGAAGAAAGGGCTATCTTCCCAAAACTATTTTGTTTTAAAATACGATGCTGATTTTCTTGTAACAAGTAAGTTTCTTAGTGCACTTACATATTTATTTCTTACAACACCTAATAGGATAAAGCGGTATTTTACAACAGCTTTGTTATTATATTCAAATAATATCTGGCGTGTTTCTCCCTTTACTAGAGTGTTTTCGGTGCTTTTAACATTTGGACATTTAGCAGAATGGGTCGTCTTCCCAAGGCAGAAAAAGAGTTTTAGTATGTATGCGATGTCTTTAAAAACCTTAGAGGATGTACATTTCTGGGACCCTAAAATCGGGGTTGATGATACTGGTTTTTTCTATCAAGCCTATATACGGTATGAGGGTGACTTTGAGGGTAGGGCTATATACCTGCCTGGTACTATGGATGCTCTTGAGGGTGTTAACTTAAAGCATACCCTAAGCATTTTTTATAAGCAGCAGTTAAGATGGGGGGCTGGGGTTGTTGTTATCCCTATGCTTTTGTCGGTAATAACAAAATTAAAGACAAGTACATGGCAAAAAATCAAAGAGATGTATTATTTTTTCGAAATATATACATTTTGGAAGGTGTTTTCGTTATACTTTTTGTTTTATTTTCCCTTTTTAGCCTTGATATTTGAAGGCGTACTTTATAGAAGTGAGTTTTTTTTGATCGCTTATTATATTAGTAAAGTTTTTTATTACGCCAGGTGGCTGTCGCCTTTCGTATTATTAATAGTGTTGTTACTGTACAGAGAATACGCCCCAAAGGATAAGTACAATCTTATCATAAGGTGGATTATATTTTTAATAGAGTTTAGCGTTATATTTTCGTTTAATACTGTAACTTTTACGTTTTTCCCGTATATTCAAGCACAGGTGGATCTTATGCGAGGTCGGTGGGGTAGGTATACCGTTGTTCCGAAATTGAGAGGGAACCCTTAGGTCACAGATGGTAAAAATGCTCCCAGGAGAGTATCACTAATCCCGAAGGCCTTTTACAGGGTATATCCCGTAATATAGTAGCCTACGTTGTATTCGTTTTTTACAAATATAGGTATTCTATACTTTGTAAGTACTC
>WFZN01000017.1 GCA_015489555.1 Candidatus Dojkabacteria bacterium
TGAAAATACAGAATATGCGATCAAAATTGTAGAGAAATACGACAAGTATATCAAATATGTGTCCACTTTTTTGAGCTACAGTGGGGGAAGCAGTATACCCACTAATACTCCAACTTTTCAACTCATAAAATATGAACCAGTATTCTCATTTCTATTATATAAGCATAAATCCCTAGCAGATATTCCTATCCAGTCTATAGAGACATTTTCCAACTACGGTGATTTCTCTGTGCTCGCCACAATTCATCCGGATATTTTTGTGAAAGTAAGGAGTTTACTAGAGAGTGGTCACAATTATCAGGCAGTAGAGGAAGCTTTTAAAATAGTTAGAGAAAAGTTAAGGGAGTTAACAGGAGAAGAACAAGCCCACAAGGCCTTTTCCTCAAATAATAGTAGCAAAATCTTCCCCAAACCTGCTAAAACAAAAACTGAGGAAGAGTTCAGGGAGGGAGTAAAATTTTTGCATATGGCAATACAGAAGTTTAGAAATGAAAAATTTCATCAATTATCAAAACCACTAGCCTTAGATAGAGCTCTCAAATATATAATATTGGCTAGCTTAGGATACGAATTAATTGTAGACGAAGAACCAAAAGACATCACATATAAGGACATCGACCAACTATGACAATTATTGATAGACAAGTCAAGGAATCCCTAAAATTTTGGCAAGGCACAAGCGTAGAGCAAGCCCACAAAAATCTAGAAGAGCTTATTGATATTATTAAAAATTTGGAGTTGGTGGAGTAGGGTAATTTCTTCTTACAAGGTAACAACCTTTGGTAATTCTTGCTTATCCAAACGTTTCAATTTTTTAAAATCATTATCAAAACTTACAATAGTACAACTCTGGGTTTTTGATATAGTGAACAAAAGAATATCTACCATATCTATATTAGAAGTTTGATAAAACCCTAACGCGTAAATTATAGCGTCTTTATTATCCCCCAAAACCCAATCTGGCGCTAAAAAAGCCTTTAAAGTTTTTACAATCTCTTTTTTAGGAACCTTATATGTAAATCTTAAATGATATATCACCTCAATAAGCACAATTGGTAAAAATCTTGACTGCACTCTTAGTTTTTTGAACATTCTCAAAAAACCTTCTAACTTTTATTTTTTGAGAGGGCACATCATCTAATAAAAAACGCAAAATAACAAAGGACACGGATTCCGTGTACCACCTTACGCATTGATATATCCCGATGAAATTCCCCCCGTGGAAGGAATAATTTATAAATACAATCTTTCTTTATTGGGACTTATCAGGCGCCCTAGATCCTAACTCTGGTAAAATTGGAACCTATAGTGATGTTCTGGATCTTGTCATACTTTTAAGAATACCAGAACTAGAACGAACAAACACCCCCAGATTTACAAAAGGTTTTCTTATCCATGAATTTGCTCATGCAAACTCAAGGATGGTATTCACTCTGCTAGAGAGAGGGCCCTCACGTATTATAAAATCAACCCGCGGAGGGTTTGTAACCAGGCATCCCCGCCACCCAGAGATAGGACCAGAATACGGGAATCTCTTTGAAGAGGGGTTTGCGGAAAGATTCAGAGGAGAATATATGAAAAAGTATATTCCTCCCCACGTGTACTCCAGTCTAGTCGCCACCTTGGAATTCGGTCCGCTAGACTTGGAGGCGACCATTCCCTTTTATAATAATACACACCCGGGATTCCCCTTTCCAATGCCTCTTAAATATATGTTCTTCACCCCTAGTGGGGAACCTTCATTTGGTACAAGCCAGTTAGCTGGTGCTGTCTTTGATATTCTTTGTAGGAATATACCAGACCTGTGGGATGTAGTAGTAAAGGCTAGAACAGACCCGTATTTTCTCAAACAAATTCCCAAAATGATAGACTCCATAGGAGGAGGCCTATACGGTGAATTGTTAAAAACTCCATATAACTACCAAGATTTCTTAAAAGCACTTAGAACTGTAATAGAAGCTGTTGGTGGTCACCAACAAGCCGTGGTGGCAAACTCTCCAGCTCTAAATAGGAAATGGCAACAGTTAATAAGATTAGACGCGACCATTTAATGTAAAATTCAGTAAACAGCTAACCTTATGACCTTTTAAGATTGTTGAAAATACTAAAGAAACGTTAAAAGGCCTAACGCCACATACTTAAAAATATATATATAGATCTTTTACGGTTGACAGCCAAGATTAAAAAACCTTCTCCCTGTTAAAATACCCTATGTCACAACTGTCTCTAATCTTTACCGGACCTTACTACTTTACAAAATCCCCCAATATTTTTAACCTTCCTGCAAAATATTCGGCTGTTTATTTGTGGACAGTGCCACAAGAAGACAAAAAATCAGCCCTTATACACTATATCGGCGAAACCCAAGATGTTAGAAAACGTTTCTTTGAACACTTACAACTTATTTTTTCATTAAATTACGGAATCTTTGATAACAAGGCATTACAAAAAGGAGAATTAAAGATTATATGGCCCGGTTTTTGGCGCACTAAGTTAAACTTTGATCCAACTAAAATTACAGCAATCTATCAAGAGCTTAACAAAACAATAACGGAATATATAAATCTTTTAGAATTTTATGTATCAACTCCGATAAGTGACCAGAGAATTCGACGTAATATAGAGGGGCATTTGGCGATTTATTTAAAGAAGACAGAGTATAAAGGGATTTATCCCCCCGATACCCGTACAGGGATAAGTCCACAACCACTTGATATAGCTGTAACCATAGATTTTAGTTACTTAAAATCACGTCAAGTAGTAGGTGTAGCTAAAAATTTAAGAATTTAACCCACATTTTTAAACATAATATAGTAACCCTTGGGACCTTTATTCCTTTAAACACTTTTTGCTTTTATAAAATAAAATCCCTATCAAAACTTATACAAAGGAATAGTTTTAAGTTTTTACGACAGTCATTATTGGCGTACGACTAGGTATACCTAGCATCTACCTCTCTAAATCTCTCAATATCGCCTTTTGTTATTGAAATTGCACGGCTATAAGCTTCAGAGACACTCACAGGCTCAGCAACCAGATTTGAAGGAACCTGCCTAACATCGCCCCCTCTCCTCTTAACCGCTCTTACCCCTTCTACAAAATGACCGGGATAAGCGTGATATAAGCAATACCCCCCCGTGTTCTACCTATAAATAATTTGCAAGGGCCTAAAGAATCTCTGATAAATAGCATCTTTTGGTACCATCGTGACCTGGTTTTCAGCTGGCACAATCACGTTAAGAGACTCCTGCTCAAACATAGCATATTACATCAATTCCAGGCCACTTTAATGCTCAATAACTCTTATAACCCCCTCTAACCTTCTAATCTCTACAACCTCTCGCTTGCTAAATTCTACCTTAAAATACCTGCGAGCAGTTTTGTTTAATAACTCAATATAATAGATCGGCACACTATACGCCCGTAGTGTAGAAACTAGCTCTTTTAACTGCTCAATCTCTCCCGGCCAAACAGGTGCAATAAATGCATATACATTAATTCCTGCAGCTTTTAATGTTTTTAACACATTTATTCTTACATTAGGTAGCGGTGCGTATGGTTCAATCTCTCTAAATCGGTTTTTGGGTATTACGCTTATACTTACTCCTACGGTTAGGCCTGCAGTTTCTATATTTTGGGTTTGTAATGCCAACTTTTTTAAAAGATCTAGATCACGAAGTATTAAAGCAGACCGTGTTAGTATCTCAAGTTGTACATTAGCTTGTGTATTAAGCCACGTCTCTAACATTTTTCTTGTTAATTTAAATTGTGCCTCTTTTGGTTGATACGGATCTGTAACAGAGGAGAGTAGTACTTTTTTACCTTGCAACTTCTTTTGTTTCTTTTTTAATTCTTGTCCAAAATTGTTAACATCATCAACCTTAGGAATTACCCAATTCCCCCAACTTCGTTGTAAATTGTTAACATTATCTGACAGGCCATATTTGCCTGCAACAAATTTTGCCATAAACTTTGCATAACAGTATTTACATCCAAATCCACAACCAATGTAAGGGTTAATTACAAAGCCTACACCCGGTAAACGGGAAGGAGTAATAAGCACTAACGATTATAGCACCCCATAAAGAGTAGTAACGGGCATAGGGCTTGGACTTTAAAAACACATCTGGAATAATATAACCTTATATTTCCCCCAACAGTTTTTTAAACCTAGTAATAAGTCTTCTAAACGTACTACGACTCTTAAAGCCTAAGTTACCATATAAAGCCATGTGATCACAACCTTGGCCGCCGTCTAACCGTGTAGTACCCGGACTTTGCCCAAGCACCTTAAGGTATCCGTCTTCTATAAAATTGCTAACCGCAAAGTCAAATGTGCGAATTATTATCTTATTATGGTGTGTTTTATAAGGAGGGTTTTTCTCTACAATACCGCTTATATAGCGTAATGGTCTACCAGCCCAACCCTTTTTAAAATACTTGTTCCACTCTTGTATCACCTCACCGTTTTCCCGCCAAGGGTCAAAATTAAAATCTCCAACTATTATTACGTTCTTACTCTGTATAAGAGGCTCTTTCATAAAAGGTAACTTTTCAAATATACTACGTATAAGCCATGTTCTACAAGGGGCTCGTACTTTTTTTGAAGGTAGATGCACATTAACAACGTCAAACGTTTCTTGAAAATGGGTCTGTACAGTTACTGCCATTACCAAAAAATCATTATCGCAAGCTCCTATCATTGGGCTAATTCTGCTAGTTGTAGTATATGCACCAAGGGGTATTCCCTTAATGTAACCAAATTTTTTGTGCACAGCAATGTACGTAAATTCGTTTCTAGCGTTGCCAACAATTGTATAATCCTTTCCAAGCAGCTCACGAACTGGATTTTTAATGTTGTAACTGCATATTTTATCAGAATTTGTCTCATTACTACCAAAACACTGCCAGGGGGCAAGCATTTCTTGTAACGTAATAATGTCTGGTTTAAGCTTAGCAATATTTTGCTTAAGTCTTTTAAAGACCTTTATGTGACAAAGATTATTTTTGTATTTTATACAGCTTGGAAAGATGTTTCCAAGATTTGCATCAAGTAATGTAAACCTAATTGTAGAGGGCATGAGTAGATA
>WFZN01000018.1 GCA_015489555.1 Candidatus Dojkabacteria bacterium
AGATGTATCACAACGGCTGTACGGGAGTCTCCGCCAGAAACAGGAAAGATCTTACCTTCTATGGTTCCCTTTCGCAAGCCCCTTCGTATTTCATCTTCCGTAAGATCCATGGTATCCAAAAACTTCTCTAAAAGTTCATCGTCGACTTCAGCCACTTTTTCTAGCAACTTAAGCCTATACTCTTCCACCTTGTCTTTTATCTCACCCGGTATTTCAGCTTCTTCTAAAGTTAATGGATCGTCTTTTGTGTAAGTATACGCCTTTTTAGTAACAAGATCTACAAAACCGCGCAGGTCGTGCTCAGCCCCAATAGGATAAGTAACAGCAACTGCATTCGGTGTTAAATGCTCGCGAATGGTTTCTAAACTTCGTTCAAAATTACCACCGACCAAATTAAGTTTATTTATAAAGCCTATTCGTGGCACATTGTATTTATCAGCTTGTCTCCACACTGTCTCAGTTTGAGCCTGAACTCCAACTTTACCGTCAAAGATAACCACGGCCCCGTCTAAAACCCTTAAAGAACGTTCTACTTCGGCTGTAAAGTCTACATGCCCTGGAGTATCAATAAGGTTTATTCTGTATTTTTTATCTTGGTAATTCCAAAAACAGGTAACAGCTGCAGAAACTATAGTAACACCCCGTTGACGCTCCTCCTCTAGATAGTCTGTGGTAGTGTTAGCCTCATCAACATCCCCTACGTTGTGTTTAGCTCCTGTAAAGAATAATATTCTTTCGGTAGTTGTAGTTTTCCCCGCGTCTATATGTGCAATAATACCTATGTTACGCACTAAATTAAGAGGGATATTTAAATATTCCTGCGTTTCTCTTTTGTCTTTCGCCATAGATAAATTGCGATTTTATATTATTATTGCGATTTTATATTATTAAAGGGTTTTAATATAATAAAGGCTTTAGGAGTATATCATATCTTTGTAACAATGTAAGAGTATAAAACGAAACGGTTCTTAATCCGCCCGTTCTACACGTTATATTTATACATCCTACTACCAAGAGAGTCTACATTAACATTTTAGGGATTCTGCTGTGTGCGCCAGAAGCTTTTATGAATATGAAAATGCCAAGGGCCGGACTCGAACCGGCGACCCCAGCTTTTTCAGAGCTGTGCTCTACCAGCTGAGCTACCTTGGCACCTAACAAATTCTGTCAATTATAACATCTGTGTATGAGTCACTTTTTAAAGTGGTTTGGGGGGCGAAAGCGTACGCTTTCGCCCCCCAAACCCATATATAAGCCATACAAAAGCAAAATGCTTGTAAATCTGGCTATCAAACACTCCAATATATCTTACTTGGCAACTATTCCGAGCAGATCTTTAACACTAATAAGTACATATTCCTTACCACCGATCTTCACATCAGTTCCGGAATAACGTGAATATATCACTTCCATACCTTCTTTTAAACCGTATAGTTCCACAGCTTTTTTAACTGCCTTCCCTTTACCCATAGCGACGATCTTTCCCATAGCAGGGCTATCCTCGGCTCCCTCACGGGGTATATATATACCTCCTGCAGTTTTTTCTTCAACATATTCTACTTTTTCTAATAAAATATTGTCGAATAACGGTGTTATTTTGACCATATTTACTTTTAATTAATATATTATCTACACCTGTATAATATTTTAACATCCGACTTAAATAAATACTACCATGAAGAAAAAACCAAAGATTTTTGCACAATATGCAAAAGTAAAGGTAATTATCCTATTAATACTTATTCCTACTATATTAATAGCCCTAAAACCTTTTTTAACATTTAAAAACATACAACTTTTTTACGATGACAATTGGTTACAGCATTCCCCTGATCAAGTAAGAGATCGCCTAACAAGTTTAGAACACAAAAAGCTTTATACATGTATAAGTAAAACGATAGCATCTTACAACTTTTTCAGCAAGATAGAAAATATAAAACAAAAAGTAACTACGAATTGCCTTGATATACCTGAACTTAAGTTGCTTATTGACAAATCTTTACCCTTAAGGCTGACTATAACAGTACCCAAGATTGAAATTGCTTTTTACGTAATAATAAAGAACAAAGACATGACAGGAATCATAATCAGCCAACAGGACGACCTTTATCCAATAATCGTTAAATCCCCTCCCAGTGAAGACATCCATGAACTTGCCAAACGAAATAACATTCCAATTATCTATTATAGGACTATCGACGTCAAAAACCTCCCCGCTCTAGATAAAATTTTTATACTCCATAAAAATTTAAAACAGCTACCCGAATTTACCCCAGTACAGTATATTGTCATGCAAACGTTTGATGCTCCCCCAACCTTAATCATTCATTTTAAACAGTTTGAGCTCTATGTTAATCCACACCTTACAAACAAAGAGATAATCAATAAAATAAACCAATCTATCGAAGTATACAAACGCCTAAGACAGCAAACTCACATCAAAATAATAGATACGCGGTTTGACAGAATTACAATAAAATGATACAGTTAAAGTAAAAGATACAATTTTGTCATAAGCTGATAAAGCACAAGTAAGATCTAAATTGTTATGATAATGTCGGAGTTAGTAAGCGTCTTAGATATCGGTACTAGCAAAACCGCTGTAGCAATTGCCCTAGTAGAAAAAGAACGCCCCCCACGGATAATTGGATTTGCCTCTCTACCTTCCAAAGGTGTAAAAAAGGGAATGATCACCAACATTGAAGAGACCATGGAAATTGTTGCAGCCACCATAACTAGCGCTGAACGAATGGCAGATGTCCAAATCGAGGATATCTATATCACTGTCACCGGACCCAACATTCTTTCAAAAAACGAGAAGGGAACGATATCTATACCAGGAGAAGAAGTAACCCCCTCGGATGTAATTCGAGCCATAGAGTATGCAAAAACACAATTATCACCCCTACCAAATGGGATGGAGATTCTCCACGTTATACCAAACGAGTTTATAATAGATTCCCAAGGAGGGATTAAGTATCCCATAGGCATGTCGGGAGAGAAGCTAGAGGTTGAATGCCATTTCATAATGGCACCAACTAGCCTTCTAAAAAACCTTAGTAAAATCGTCCAACGACTTGGTATAGTGGATAGGGGTTTTATATTTAATGCGTGGGCAGATACCTTTTCATTGCTTACCGAAACCGAAAAAGAACTTGGTATCACCCTACTAGACATAGGAGGAGGTACAACAGACGTAATAATCTTTAAAGAAAACAAAATAATATACTCCGGATCTGTACCACTAGGCGGTAACAATATAACAGCTGACATCGCAGCAGGCTTACACATCCCCTCCCTAGAGCAAGCTGAAAAAATCAAAAACAATCTTGAAACAATATTTAAACAAAATGAACAATCTTCTAAGGTCTTTGCTAAGGGACCTAAAAAAGAGAAAAACGCTAAAGATGCTAAAGCTGCAGACACCCTAGATATCAGCTCCTTACAAATCCCCGGACTTGAAAAAATATCTAAAAAGCTCCTTAACGATATAGTAGA
>WFZN01000019.1 GCA_015489555.1 Candidatus Dojkabacteria bacterium
CTTCTAAGGGTTGATAACGTTGTTCTTAGAGTTTTGGGCGTTATTTGAAGCTCATTGAGGATCTTTGTATGTGGTATTAGCTTGTATCCGTTCTTGTAATGGTAAAGGAGAAACTTAAGCAATAAGAACTCTAAACGTTTGATACGTACTAGGTGGGTTCTATACATGAGATAGTAGTTACGTCCTTTATAGAATAGATATATTTCTTGTTTCTTGGAAGAATCAAGTTGATATAGTTCTAGGTTAGATTCACGGATTGTAGGAGATAAACCGTAGTAATTAAGGGTTTTACCTTTTAGTTCTATAAGATTTTTTAAGCTTTGTGCAATTATAGATATTGGGTAGTATTTATATGATAAAGCGAGTGTTATTTCATCTTTTAGTATATCCTCAAGATCTCTTGGAGGCATTTCATTAAAAATTAGTACTGTTACTAGTTGCTGTCTGATGGCTTTGGTGTAGTTTCTAAGGTTCTTCGCTGTAAGTGGGTCTACGATAAGGAGTTTTTTGCTAACGGTTTGTTTGTCTAATACAAGGGTTTGGGAGATATTAAGATCCATTCCATTTTTATTTAGTTGAGGTATTATGAAGTTTTTTATTATAGGCTCTGTTACATATGCTATACCTTTAATGGAATGGTTTTGGGTCGTTATTCCTGGGGATAGTGGGTTGGTTGATGTTAAAGTTGGTTGCGTGAACATATAGTAATATATAAGGCGTTTGTTACACTTTGAGCGTTACTTAGTTAGTTTTAATCACTCGGGAGATTACTCGCATATAAATATATAAAAAGTACTAAAGTCTTTATCGGGTATTTCATATTTTATATTTACTGGGCATAGTTTTTGTATGTTTTGGATCCATGTATATGGATTTACTCCATTTTTGCGTTGGAATTCGATCTCTTTTTGGGCAAGTACCACAAAATCTACGGAATATTTTTCGATTATTTCGCGATATGGGTGTTTGTAGAAGCGTTGAATTTCTTCCACTCGTTTGGGGATATCAATTGTGATTATGCGTTTGGTTTTGTAATTAAAACCTTTTGAAACGTGCCCATTGTGCCATTGGTAAGGGTGCAGAGGCCATCCTATTATACATGTATTTCCGGTGGTGGTACACATACGTGCAAAGGTCGAATACGATTTCCAATCCGTTATTTCTAGGATTGTTGCATTTCTAGACTTTGTTAATGCAGTTAATATTTTTTTGATTATGTACTCTCCTTGTGAAATATTATGTAGATACTGCGTGCCGTCTAGGCTTTCTGGGAGACGCTTTACTTTATCTTTAAAAGCATGGTAGCGTGTAGGATCTATTATTCCGGGATCCAGTACATCATTGAAAGCAACTATAAAATATGGGAGAGGAATTAGTATAAAGGCCGTTAAGAGAAGAGAACTTAAGATTCTTAATACTGATGAATATGGGAGGGTCTTTACTAACATTGAGAGAGCGTAGGGTAGCAATGTAAAAGCTATTATTCCAAGGGGGATCCAGACGGCGTAGTACATCTTAAATACAGTGTTTGCGCGATAGAATGCTCCGCCGTAAAACGGCCCTTTAAGGTGGATAAAAGAAGCCCATAGTATGTTAAGCACTCCCATGATGATAAATGGGGAGATTCGCCCAATGGAAGCAATAAGAGCTCTTTTTTTGTAGAATATTGCCACGAATAGTCCTATAAGCAAAGAGATAATTATGGGAATTAAAAATTGCCCCCATAAAATCAGGTAATAATAAAAATCATTATGGGGTTTAAAAGCAAAACCTTTACTCGGTGTCATAAAATAAAATTGGAACAAGAAAATGTTTATGAGTCCTCCTAATGCTGTAAGAAACAGAGGAGACAGTTTTAGAAGTGCTTTTGACGGATTTTTAAATATTTTAAGTACCGATTTATATTCTTTAGTCAGCGGTAGAATAAGGCTTAATATTAAAAAAGCTGTGGGTACTATGTCCCAGCTGTTTATTAGCAAAGGCGTTGTTAGAGATACCCCAAGCAATAGGGCTAGTAATAGATGTTTTATTCCCGCTGTTTGTTTTCGAGTGCGCAACCAAGATAAGAATGTCGTTAAAATAAAATAAACTATGGCCCAAACGACAGGGGTGAAGGCTATGTTTATGTAGTGTGCATGTAGGTCACCAAGAAAGATAGAATAGGATGGGAATTCATTTATTGCATTAGGGACAACTCTTGTAGGGTCCGGGTAAAAGTATTTACCGTGTGTTATGAGTTTTGAAACAGAATAAAGGTTACCTCCGAAAACCACTGCAAACACGATAAAAGGTTTGACGGTTTTCTTAAAGTCGATCCGCAGTATAAAAAGGACGATTTCTAGAAAAGCATACGTAGTTTGAAGTATCCATACAGCTATAATGCCGATAAAGAGATTATAGCCAATTTCTGGAGAAATCCTTGTGACATATAACAAAATAGAGATTAAAAACTGTCCAAGGTAGTAATAGTTCAGGATCACACCTTTTAGCCAGGGATTTTGGAATGGCAATGTATCTTGTTTAAGGAAATTACTTATAAACACATAGTCCATAGGCTTTTCTGTAGAGTCGTAAAGTGGAGTCATAACACGCAAAATGCTAAGTATTATAAGGGGTACAATGCTTGCGAAGAACTGTCGTATTATAGGTCTTGGTTTAAAATTAATGAATAGTCTCTGTTTTATAGCCGAGCCCAGAAAGATAATAAGTATTAATATAGTGATAAGTTTCCAGGGTAACCCCGTTATAGTGCCAGTTATAAACACTAGTCCGGTTAAAAGCAAAAAACCCAGTTGTTTAACAATAATAAAATAACTGATAGGGTGGATTTCGCGAAATCTTTTTAACGAAGGTAAGAAGCTGTCCAAGAAAGGTAACAGATTTATCCCCATAACAAAGCCTATTGCTTCTATGATTAGCCACCATGCAGACAGTCTGAAGATAAATACTACTAAATTCATCATTTGTAATTATAATAGAGTATGCTGGGGAAATTTTTTAAGAGTGCTCAATGGATAAGTCTTTTACTTGCAGTTACCTTCGTTGTGGGTTGGATAAGATTCGGACGCCTTCAGGCTTTTTATGATTTTATGGCTCCGGGAGTACCTCCAAAGGCTGTTTGTAAAGAACCAACCAGCCAAGGAGGACTAGTGGTTATGTTTGATACAGACGCGGGAAGCGTAAACGTGGGGGATTCTTTTGACGTCAAGTTGATATTAAGAAATGAGGGAGGGCAGCCACTGCAACTTTCATTTATGAAATTTAGGTTGGTTTTCCCGCGTAATGTGGTTAGAGGTGAAAATATCGTTATAGATGGTGCCAAGTTTTGCGGTATAAGCAATGATCCAAACCATTCCTTTATAGACAACCAACAAGGGTTACTGCAGATTTATATAGACCAATTGGATAAACAGGGATGTTTACCTATCGAACTTGGTCCAGGAGAATCATTGGAAGTCGCAGACATAACATTTAAGGTTATAGATTCTGGACAGATAAAATTGACCCTTTTGTTAAACGGAGGTAACGAAAGCGTTATTTGGGATTATCGTTCACCCAATGTGAATTTATTGAAGCAACCGTATGAATTTCAGATAGATACACAGGGTGGAACATCTGAGGCGAATGGTAATGGGAATCAGGTACCTTCTGGAAACGCTTCAGTATCACCCACACAGAGTACTACAGCAACCGGTACCCCTCCGCCCACAGGTGTAGTGGGGTGGTTTCACTTCGTTGGAGTTTTCTTCCTTCTGTTGGGTATAGTCGTGTTCTATATTGGGGCCTTACATCCAATGGATGATAAAATACGAATAAAGTAAATATAACTAAACAGATCTGGCTATGGCGCTTTGGAATAAGCAAATTATTCAGGAGAGCGATTATTTTTATGTCAGACGTACATTGGTAATATTATGGACCGTTGTGTTCTCATTAGGAGGTATATATATATTATGGTTGCTACGTGGGGTTTTATCCGTGGTTTTTATGGGATTTTTGATCGCCTCTTTTTTAAATCGCATTATAGAAAAGCTCTATTCACTTAGAGGCCTTAATAATTTGCGTGGTGGGAGAGGAGGTAAAATTGCGGTGTTTTTCATTTTTTATCTGCTTCTAGTCTTAACCTTTGTACAAGCTGGGTACATATTAATTAACGAGAGTATTGTATTTGTTAAGGAGATCGGTAGATTACAGCAGATGTTATCATTTGAGGATACCTTTGGATTTTTACCACGTCCGGTATATGAAAGTATCAAGGCGGGAGTCTTGACGTTTATTCAGAGGTTGGTCGATATTAATATAACTTTCTCTGGGGCCAAATTCGTAGCTAATATGATGCCCATACTAGTTCTACTAGTTTTTTCTAGTTGGTACTTTTTGTTAGACAGTAATAGGCTGATTGAGGTTGCTTTTGGAGCGTTTTTCAATGCAGAAGCGGTAAATAAAATTAAAAATGTTTATCAAAAATTACAAGTAGAAATAGGTAAGTGGGCTGAAGGACAATTGCTTTTAATGGTCCTGGTCGGGGTTTTAACATACATTGGGCTGTGGCTTCTTGATATGCCATATGGCTTTGTTTTGGCCTTTTTGGCGGGTTTGTTGGAGATAATTCCCAATTTTGGCCCGATAATCGCGAGCGTTCCAGCCATTTTATTAGGGCTTTTAAAAGGTGGGGTTTCTCAGATGATGTGGGTTACTGTTTTGTATTATGCAATACAGCAGTTGGAGAACTCTTTGTTTGTACCGCGTATTATGGGAAGTAAGATTGGAGTTCATCCATTTTTTGTGATTCTGGCCGTTATTGTCGGTCAGACGTTATTTGGCAGTATAGGAGGCATACTGGCTGTACCGCTTTATGTATTAATTACAACTCTACTGGTTATTGTCTCGGGTAGAAAGGCCTAATTTATTCAATAAAGCATATGTCAAAAGGAGATTTTCTTAAGCCGCTTATTAGGAGTGAACCGTATCCTAATTGTTATGTATTTATGAAACCTTATGGTTGGACGAGTTATACATTAGTAGATGTAGTTAAGCAGTTACTTGGGGCACAAAAGGCGGGTCATGCTGGTACATTAGATCCGTTGGCTACTGGTGAGTTAGTGGTGGGTGTTCAAGGGGGGACTAAGTTTCTTAATTTTTGGATGGAGAGTGACAAAAATTATAAAGTACAGATGCTTCTGGGAGTTGGCACTCCGTCGTACGATCTTGAGACTACAAAGGTGGATATACGCTCTGTTGACAATGTACCAGATGTTCGCACCTTGGAGAAGGTGTTAAAGCTTGTAAAAGCAAAGACTAAGATATGGGTGGGGACGCATAGTGCATTAAAGTTAGAGGGGACCCCTTTTTATGTAAGGGCACACGAGGATGGACATAATGAGGTTAAGAAGTTAGAGAAATTGCATAAAAATACGATTCTAGGGTTTACTATTGAAAGGGTGACTACTTTATCAGCTTCTGACTTGTCGGAGATAATCAACGAAAAGATTGACGCCTTGGCTAAAAGTAAGGAGCTTTATAGAGGCTTACCGATAAAACATCGGAGAATACAGATATCATTACTTGATAAATTTAATCTAGGTTTAAAAACACATGTGAATCAGATTAGACGCTATCATTCGTATAAATTCGTACTAGTGGACTTGGTACTGTCAGTTGGGAAAGGTACATATGTAAGATATGTAATTAAACAGGTCTCTGATATGTTAGGTGTGCCAGCTGTTGCTTTGGGAATCCACCGGAGCTATAGAGTCAACAACCAAGAGGTAATTTGACCTACCTGCGAATAATTCTCGTTTCAGTTTCCCGTATAGCATTAGGTGGGATAGGTTCTTTTTAATATTCTCCGTGGCGTTCCATATCGCGATTTTAGTGGAGTCGCTAAAATCTATAAAGAGGTGCTTTCGGTTTTTGTCATGGTAGGGTTCTCCGTAGGGGGGGACTATTGAAAAGCGGGGATACGAAAAACCTACCCCAAAAGGCTCTAAGCTTGCTATAGCTTCAAAGATCAGTGAAAAGTTGCTGTGTTTATCTACCCTTAGGATTTCGTTTTGTACATTAATTTTATAGGGGGTGGCGTTGTTATCTAAAATCTCTTTGATTTTCGTTTCAAGTAGTGTAAGGTTTTCTTTCCTAATTGAGAATCCTGCCGCTTGTTTGTGTCCTCCAACACTTTCAAAATACCCTTTAACTTGTTGCAATAATTTTATAAGATTAAAATGTTTGGGGCTTCGCCCCGAGCCTCTATATGTCGATCCACTCTTGGTAAACACGAGAGCCGGTTTATTGTATTGTCTTACAAGCTGGGCCGCTACCAGGCCAACGACACCTTCTGCATAAGGTATTTCGTCGTTTATCGTTAAGATTACAATAGATGAATCCTTCCTTATTGTTTCGATATAGCGTTCGAGTATATTTTTAGTTACGTGTTGTCTTAGAGTATTTATCTTTTCTAGCTTCTCTATAGATTCTTCTGCGTTCTCGGTTTCTTCGTTTATAAGTAGCTCATATACAGTATTGGGAGTGTCAATACGTCCTGGAGCGTTAAAGCGCGGGCCGATTATATGGCTTAGTAGAAAAAGGTCATTCTGGCTGTATCCACTTCTTTTTTTAATTTTATCAATGATCGGGTACGGATTCGTGCGTAATTTGTTCAGTGTTTTTTTTATGATGAAACGGTTAATACCAATAAGGGGCATTACGTCCGTGATTATACTCAGCCCGGCAAGGTCAATATATTTAATTGGGTACGAGGATTTCTGTACTTTGTTTGCTATATAAATGCTTATTAAGAACACAAGTACAGAGGCTGGTGTCTCTTGAGGATAAAGCTTCGATAATGTAGGATGTATGATAACGTTTGCTAAAGGTAGATCCTTAAGAGGGGTGTGATGATCAATTATTATTACGTCAATCCCAGATTTCCGTAGCGTTCTTACCCCTTTGATACTGGTTATGCCATTGTCTACTAGTATTACCAGTCTTGGGTCAAGTTTCATAATGTTATTTAGGGCAGTTTCAGTTAGACCGTACCCTTCTTTGTATCTGTTAGGTAGGTAGCTATATATATATTTGTGTTTTAATAATGTTTTTAAAGTGTCGTACATTAGAAAGGTGGAGATGACTCCATCGGCATCGTAATCTCCGTATATAACAACTTTATCGTTTTTGTGCTTAGTTAATAGTTGCCAAAGTAACCTTAAGGTTTGTCTGGAGAACACTTGAGTTGGGTAGGGTAGTCTGGATACCTCGAACTTTTGGTATTGCCTAATAGACGTAATCCCTTTCTGTTTGAGGATTTTTATGATATAAGGATTACTGAATAGTTGACTAAGCTGTTTAGGCATTTTTACACGTTGCATTTATAGGTATCTTATATATAGTGATACAGGACTGATTGGTGATATCGTTTCTAGTTTGTCAATTTTGTACGAACCTCTTTTTCAATTTGAGAAGCGACCTTGGGATTTTTATTTAAATAATCCACAAGATTTTTAACGCCTTGAGCTAGGTTTTCTTCCCTATATACGTACCAGTTGCCTTTTCTGGTGAGGACTCCCATTTTTAAAGCCCCCTCAATTAGTGCTTCAGTCTTTCCAATACCTTTTTCAAAGTAGATTGGGAAGGTCGCGGTTCTAAATGGAGGGGCGAGTTTGTTTTTGACTACTTTTACCTCGCGGTTATGCCCTATAATCTCCCCGTTCTCATCTTTTATAGCATCTCGGCGACGGATATCCAACCGTACACTTGAGTAAAATTTGAGAGCTCGCCCCCCCGTAGTCGTTTCAGGATTACCAAACCTTACTCCAAGATCCATCCTAATTTGGTTAAGAAAGATAATCATAGTATTGGTCTTACCGGCTAAGGGGGTTATCTTCCTTAGTGCTTGGCTCATTAGACGGGCCTGTAGGCCCATGTGTACGTCTCCCATGTCACCTTCAACTTCCGCGCGAGGTACGAGGGCCGCTACAGAGTCAATAACGATAACACCGAATGCTCCTGTGCGTGTTAGGGTTTCTACTATTTCTAGCGCTTGTTCTCCGAAATCAGGTTGTGAGATATACAGGTTTTTAATGTCCACTCCAATTTTAAGAGCATACTGGGGGTCTAGGGCGTGTTCTGCATCTACAAAGGCTACGGGTAGGTTTTGTTTTTGCGCTTCGGATATTACGTGTAAAGCAAGCGTTGTTTTACCAGACGCTTCAGGGCCGTATATTTCGATAATACGTCCTCTAGGTAGTCCTCCGATTCCTAAGGCGACATCAAGCGATAGCGCTCCTGTGGGGATTACATCTACGTTAACTTTTCGTTTGGCTCCAAGTTTCATGATTGCTCCTGGACCAAAGCGTTTTTCCACAAGTTTTAATGCAGTGTCTATAGCTTTTTGAGCTGGATTTTGAGTTGGTTCTAGTTTTGTCATAGTAAATTATATAGCAAATAGTTAATGTTTCCTTATGCTTATTTCTTAACGTTTTATGGGAGCCTTTTAGATTTTGTTAATTACCCTGTCCGCCCCTGCCGGGAATCGAACCCGGGCCGCCAGGTTGAAAACCTGGTGTCCTAGCCGTTAGACCACAGGGGCATAGGCGATTATAACAAATATGCCGGAGAGAGGACTCGAACCTCCACGGGGTTTAAAGCCCCACCGGGTCCTAAGCCCGGCGCGTCTACCGATTCCGCCACTCCGGCGTATTTATACGCTTTTGTTACTAACCTTTTTTGCCTATTTTCTCTAATAGTGCGTATATCGGGCAATATCTGAAATATCCAGTTGTTAGTATTATAAGTGCTACAAGGTTTAGCGCGTATGCGTCTTTGGCTATTTCTCCTAGCAAGTGTCCGACTAGTAACAAGAAAAGTCCCATGAAATAGCGTATCAATTTTTCTTTCTCTGGGATGTTCTTTCTCATCTCTTATTTTAATTAACTTATTTAGTTTTAGGCCTAGCTTTCGGGGTGGCGGGACTCGAACCCGCAACCCCACGCACCCCATGCGTGTGCGCTAGCCAATTGCGCCACACCCCGTATCTGGGTGGATGTATAATTATAGCATGCAGTCTGAATCGGGCATGGTATTTGTGACTAAAAATGTAGTTAATAATGAGCAGAGCCAAGTTAACCCTTCCGATAAGTCTGGCTTAGGGGAATTAAATGAAACTACTCCTATCTTTAAGAAATTCCTGAAATTATTGGATTGGGTTAATTTCGTAGTTCTTAATCTAATGATTGTTATGATTGTGTTGTGGTTTACGGTGGGAGGGTTTCGTAAGGTAGATGGCGTGTCTATGTATCCATATTTCCATAACAGAGACATAGTTTTATTGTATAAGCTGGCTTATAGAAGTCAGTTCCCCAAGCGTGGTGATATTATTGTATTTACCCTTGAGGACATAAAGGGGCATTTTGTTAAGCGTGTAATAGCTTTACCTGGTGAAGAGGTAATGATAAAAGGGGGGAATGTCTACGTTAATGGGGAGCTTTTAGATGAGAGCGCTTATTTGCCAGATTATGTATATACACAGGCTGGACGTTTCTTAAAAGAAGGAATGCCTTACGTTGTACCGGATGGGTATATTATAGCTTTTGGAGATAATAGGCCAAACAGTACGGACAGTAGATACTGGGGGCCAATCCCGATGGGGCGTATCGAAGGTAGAGTTATGGCTGTTGTGTATCCCTTTTCCAGAGCAAAGTGGATACATAATCCTTTCGTAACCACAGGTAATACCTCACACGCGGAGAGAGTTTATAGTATGTTTCTTTATTAATCTTAATTATTTCCAAAAGCCCGAGCTTTTTTAGGCTGGTGGTTCTCCGATATATTGTAGGCCCAGACATTTTAACTTTTTTCTGTAGGTTGCTTTTATTTATTTTGTTACTACGATAGATGATTTTTAGGATCTTTTGATTAGTAATGTCAAGTTTTTCTATCATTAAGGAGATGTTATGTATGTTTTGTAGTTCGTTAAATGAATGGGTGAGTTGTTGATTTAGCTTTTTTAAGAATTCAAGGAGAGGGTTACTTGGCTCTAGAGTATTTAGGTTTTGTAGAGCTTTGATAAATGTAGAAACAAAAAACAATGAAAGTGAGGTATCTAGCTTATAAACAGCTGATGTGAGTTTCACAAAGTATGTTGCGCTAGTGACATACGGTAAGACTGGGTATTTGTCTTTGTTTTTACCGATGGCGTATAGTAAATTTAAGTGAGCTAGCGGTGGGATACTGTGCAGGCTTTTATAATTTTGTAAGGATTCAAAAAGAGTTTCTACGGCTGCAGGGGTTTTGATACTTGTATCACTTATAGCCTTTTGTTTAGGGGTTAATATAAGATTTTTTATTTCCCAATCTGTAAGTATGTTTTTAAACAATGACTTGACTATTGCGGGATACATTGTTTGAAACGTATCTTCTAGGACTAGGTTTTTTGAATCTAGTCTCGTGTCATACATAAGATTTCTTAATACCCTTTTTATATTGAGTTCTAGGAATTTTTTAGTTTGTATTGGGATTTCTTTAGAGTGGCTATGCATAGAGCTAGTGTTTATCTGTATATTGGTTACAAGGTGTTCTGCAAAACTTGTCGTTATCTGAAAAGGTATTAAAAGATTTTTGAACGGATATATTACTCTGTTAAATATACGCTCAAGTTCTAATAATTCGTTTATAACAGTTTGGGAAACTACCGTAAGCATATATTAAATTATACGGTAAAATTGGTATATAGAATAGAAGCGTACATTGGATTTAAGTAAGGATGGGCACCGGCAGGCAGTGTAATATGGGGTTATTAACACGAGAGAAGGGATGATAGACGGATCATGTGGGAGGGGTGCCGGAGTGGCCGAACGGGGCGGTCTCGAAAACCGTTGTACCCTTTATGGGTACCGAGGGTTCGAATCCCTCCCCCTCCGTTTAATTCCGTTTAATATTGGTATTATCTGATACAATATCTAAATTGAGAGATAAATCTAAGTTAATAATTGAATCTGTATATGACTCAAAAGAGTAATAAAAATTCTCAAGCTGTAATGAACCCTTTAGAAGGAATTAAGGCTGTTCAAGAACTAAAGGTTATAAAGAGGGATGATAAAAACCAAAAGTTACAAATAGAAATATATATTAATCCGACTTTTCAGCAGATAATATATGACGAACTTTACAAGGAAAAGGCAAAAGAGGCCGAGTTACCTGGATTTAGAAAAGGTAATGTTCCACGTGAAGTTTTAGAACCACAAGTATACAAGGAGCTTACTAATAAGCTTGTGGGGGTTGTACTGCAACTAATAGTAACTGAACTAAACCAAAGAATCTCTGAAGTCTTGGGTAAGGACTTTGTGATAGTCTCAAATATCATGGTTGAGGATGTAAAATTTAAGGTTTTAGAGGTTCCAATGACTATAAGAGGGTATGTATATTATGCTAAAAGGCCTAAGCTCCCATCTTTAGAGGAGTTTAAGGTTAAAAAGCCAGAGGTTAAGGTTACAGACAAAGAAGTTTCTCGAGCATTAGACGAATTTTGGAATAATTGGAAAGCCAGGGTAGATAAGAAAACACAAGCAAAGTTTGATAAGCCGGACGACAAGTGGGTCAAGCACCTTAAATTACCAAATGCAAAAACATTGTCGGATTTAAAAAAATTGTTGAGAGAAAGTATCGCTAAGCAACGCAAAGCTGTGGCTTTACGAGAGCAGGTCGAGCACATTTTACACGAAATCATTCACAAGATGGAGATAAAGCTCCCTAAAGAGCTGCTTAAAAGCAGGGTGGAAGCTGCTAAAGAGTCGCTTCTTAAGCAATTACAGCAACTTGGGGTCAATGATTTGGAGTATTACTTTAAGGCCAATAATATAACTGCTGCGGATTTTGAAAAGCAGGTTATTCACCAGGTGGAGGACGAGATAAAGACATCTCTTTTCTGGCAGCTGTTTGCGCTTGAGAACAGTATTAGGTTTGTTTCAGATAAGCAATATAAGGCGTACTTGAATCAGGCTGTATTAGCTATGGCGATGCGGGGGCAAAAACAAATCGACCCAACCGTGGCTGCTCAGCAGGCATACATGTTTTTGTTACAAGATGAGTTTTTTAAACGTATAGGCGCAGCGGAGCTAATAGTGGTAAAGGAGGAATTTAAAGAAGAGACAAAGGTTGGTTTTGTCAAAAAAGACAAAGATGATCTTTCTATTAAAAAGGACGATGCCTCCACTTCCAACACAGCAAGTTCTAAGATCTTAATTCCTGAAGACGCTAAAATATAAGATAAGTCTGTGACTAAGTAGCCTCCGTAGCTCAATTGGATAGAGCGGCTCCGTCCTAAGGAGAAGGTTGGGGGTTCGAGTCCCCCCGGAGGCCAGAAACAGTGTGATAAAATTTAAAAGTATGAGGCAATCAAGAATGGATAGTAAGTTTTTACCCCGGAATTCGTTCCTTGTACCTACTGTGTTTGAAGAGGAACGCGGTGGAGTGCGTATATATTATGACCTTTTTTCTCGTCTGTTAAAGGACCGGATTATATTTATCTCTGGGCCGATTACATCTGAAATGTCAGCTATTGTAGTAGCGCAATTACTTTATCTAGAAAAAGAGAATCCCAAGGCGGACATTCAACTATATATTGCAAGTCCTGGGGGAGATGTTGACGCAGGGTTTGCGATACTTGATACCATGGAGTATGTAAAATGTCCCATTGTTACAATAGGGCTCGGTAATGTGGCTTCTTTTGCATCACTCCTGTTAGCAGCTGGCTCACAGGGTAAACGGTTTTTGTTGCCCCATACGCGGGTTATGATTCATCAACCGTGGTTAACTGGGCTTTCTAATATCGATGCTACAGAATTGCAGATAACCGCTAAGGTCATTATGCGTTTAAAGGAAACCATAATAGACTTGTTGGCAGAATATACAGGTAAACAAAGGACAAAGGTGGCAAAAGATGTAGAGCGCGATTTCTGGATGGATGCGCAACAGGCTGTAGACTATGGATTGGCTGACAAAGTTTTGCACCCTATTCGTAAATAAAATGATTTAAGAACTAATATGGATGATTATTTGCAACGTCTGAGGCATACAGCTTCCCATATACTAGCCATGGCTGTTTTGAGGTTATGGCCTGATACTAAATTGGGTATAGGTCCAACCATAGAGAATGGATTTTATTACGATTTCCTATTTACACAGTCAATAAAGGCAGAAGATTTACAAAGAATAGAGGCTGTAATGCAAGAGATTATCGATTTAGACCTACCAGTAAAGCAGGTTTATAAGAGTCGGGAGGAAGCGGTCAAGTTTTATACAAAATGGGATCAACCATTCAAACGGGAGTTGTTAGAGGGAATAGAGGGAGACCGTATCAGTTTCTATGTTATAGGAGACGAAAGCTCTGGGTTCGTAGATTTATGTAAAGGGCCACACGTAAAAAGGACCGGAGAAGTACAAGCATTCAAGCTGCTTTCTATAGCTGGTGCTTATTGGAGAGGTGATGAAAAGAGGCCCATGCTTACCCGTATATACGGAACCGCGTTTTTGAATGAAGCAGATCTAAAGAATTTTGTCAAGCAACTTGAGGATGCAAAGCAGCGTGATCACAGGCGCATCAACAAGCGACGGCAGTTTTATCTTATAGATCCAAAGGTAATAGGAAGTGGGTTACCAATTTTTCTACCAAGAGGGGCATATGCGAGAGAAAAGCTAGAGCAGTGGATAGTAGATTTGTATAAGAAGACCGGCCATATGCGTGTATACACACCGCATTTAGCTAGGCAAGAATTATGGTACACTTCAGGGCACCTACCTTATTACAAAGATAGTATGTATCCAGCCATGAAAGTAAATGATGATGAGGTTTACTATGTAAAGGCGATGAATTGCCCTCTCCATATTCAGGTTTATAAGAGATTAGTAAAAAGTTATAGAGAACTTCCGTTTAGAGTTACTGACATGGCAAGTGTGTATAGATACGAGAAACCAGGGGAATTACATGGACTTACTCGGGTACGTTCGTTAACTCAGGATGATGGACATATATTCTGTACAGAGGACCAGATATTAGATGAGATAGTAAGCCTGTTAAACCTTGCGGAAAAGGTGTATAGTACGTTTGGGTTCTCTGATATCCGGGTTGATATAAGTGTTAGGGGGGGCAATAAGGATAAATACTTAGGAGATAGCTCGTTGTGGGAGAAAGCAGAGGATATGTTGATTAAGGCTGTGCAAGAAACTAATTTTCAATATGAGACTGTTCCAGGGGAAGCGGCTTTCTATGGTCCTAAGATAGATTTTCACGTTAATGATGCAGTGGGGCGTTCATGGCAACTTGCAACAATACAACTTGATTTTAATTTACCCGAGAGGTTTGATTTAAGCTATACGGACAAAAACGGAAAACAACGTAGGCCCGTAATGATTCATAGAGCGCTTTTTGGTTCATTCCAACGCTTTTTGGGTATATTAATTGAACATTTTAAAGGGGATCTCCCCCTATGGTTAGAGTTTGAGAAGGTTAGAGTAATTCCTGTCACTGCTTCGCATGTGAAATATGCCACGGAGGTCAAAGCTGTATTAGAAACTGAAAAGATTGAAGCGATTATAGATGATAGAGATGAGCCATTAGGAAATAGAATTAAAAGAGCAGAGGAGGATCGTGTGCCCTATATAGTTATTGTAGGAGATAAAGAATTAAGCAGTGGTGCCGTGTCTGTGCGAGTCAGGAACCATGGCGATATAGGCTTATTTGCGATCGATGAATTTGTAGCAAAACTTAAAGAGGAGATAGAAAGTAAGATGATAAAGAGTGTATTTTTAAAATGAGTAGTTTCTACAAGTCACGTCTTAGACGGCGGAAAAGATTCATACATCTTGATCCTCTGATAAGAACACATCCGTATAATGAACACATACGTTTTGAGCAATTAAGAGTAATTGGTGAGGATGGTAAAAATTTGGGAATTTTTAGCAGAGAAAAGGCTTTAGGTCTAGCTAGGGAGCGAGGATTAGATCTTGTGGTTATAGCTCCTGTTGCAAAGCCTCCTGTGGCCAAACTGGTAAATTTAGAACATTTTAGGTATGAATTACAGAAAAAGGAGAAGGAACTTAGGAAGAAACAGAAGGCTGCTAAAGTAAAGGAGGTCAAGTTTAAACCCTTGATAGGGCAGGGAGATTATGAACGAAAGATTAAACAGATAGCCGATTTTTTAGAGGAAGGGTATCCGGTAAAGGTAACTATTATAAAGAAACGGAGGGTAAATAGGGAGCTGCAGTTAAACTTTAAGAAACGTTTGTTGACAGATTTGGACAAATGGTGTACTATCGTTGATATCCAGGATAAGGGGAATAATATTCATATATTGGTTAAGCAAAAAAATAAGGTAAAATAATGTGACATGGCAAAAGCTAAAAATAAGAGTTTTAAAACACTTAAAAAGCGCTTTAAAGTTAATAAGAATAAGGTAATAAAGCGCAAGAAGGCATTCGCTAGTCACTTGCTTTCCAAATATCGCAATACGGTACGCAAACGGAAAAAGGAGCTTGCTGTTGAAATTTTTGGGGAAAGCGCATTAACTAAGCTGATTAAGAAATTAAAGATATGAGAGTTAAAGGAGCTAACACTCGCAAACGCCATAAGAAGGTTCTTAAGCAAACTAAAGGATTTAGATACACATACCATAAAACTTATAAACGGGCGCATGAGGCATTTATGCATGCTGGAATGTATTCGTATAAGCATCGCAGGAAGCGTCTACATCAGTTTAGACGTTTATGGATAGTTCGTATTAATGCAGCTGTGAGATCATTAGGTTATAAGTATTCACAGTTTATAAAGGCTCTTAAAGACAAGAAGGTTGAACTTAATCGTAAGATGCTATCGGAATTAGCAATCCACAGACCGCAGATATTTGAGCAAATTGTAAACCATGTCTTTGACAAATAAAACGACACGTGAAACTTTATTTGAAGAAGTAACGGCGATCCTTGAGGATGTAGAGGAGCGACTTAAGAATACAGAATTTAGAGACAGAGAAGGATTGGCTAAATTTCGAAACGAGGCCTTAAGCAATTTAAAAGCTTACTTTAGATACATCCCCAGTTTGCCAGAAGGACAGCGTAAAGATTTTGGTATTTTTTTAAACCAGACCATTGCTAAGGTAGAAAAGGTCTTTTTAGATTATGAGAGATCCTTTAGTAAAAAAAGGTTTGAGGAACTAGATAAGAAGAGGGCTGTTGATGTGACAGCGGTGTGGCATAACGGGCAGATTGATCAGTATAAGGTTCCTTTTGGGTTTGGAGCAGCTCATCCTTTGTGGGAAGAGATCCAATTTATGATAGAAATATTCAGAGATTTTGGTTTTGATATATATTGGGGTAAGGAGTTAGACAATGAGGTATTTGTATTTGATGCTTTGAATATACCCAAAGATCACCCCGCACGGGAGGGCTGGGATACGTTTTATACTAAGGAAGGTTTTGTGCCCACAACTCACACTTCTAACATGCAGGTAAGGGTCCTAGCAGATCAGTTTAAAGCATATTCTAACCACGCTAGAGCCATCGTTGTTGGGCGTACGTTTAGGAATGAAGAGTTAGACGCCCGGCATAGTCACACTTTCTATCAATTGGAGGGAGTGGTCGTTCACGAAAAAGCGTCATTAGCAGAGCTCTTGTCTTTGTTAGTAAAATTTTTAGAAGTATATTTTGCTCAGGAGATTAGATATAAGGTTGTCCCCGCTCATTTCCCATTTGTTGAGCCCGGTTTAGAATTTAGTATCCAGTGCGTTTTCTGCGGAGGGAATGGCTGCAGTGTGTGTGGTAAGGGCTGGTTAGAGATACTAGGAGCTGGTATGATACACCCTAAGGTCTTAGAAAGTGCTGGGATAGACCCGGATAGATACAGTGGATATGCCTGGGGGTTAGGGATAGATCGCCTTGTTATGTTAAAGCATAATATAGATGATATACGTACTTTATATCAAAATAACCTTTTTATGTTAAAACCAGTTAAATCAGATGTAAAGTAGTGATATATGAAGTATCTTTTAAGTAGTTTGCGTGAGTACGTTCAGGGGCTAAGGGATTTTAGCCTTGATTATATCGTTGAAGCCATTGAGACCTCTATTGCAGAAGTTGAGAATGTAGAAAGGTTAGGAGATGAATTTAAGGATATATATATAGCAAGGATTCTTGATATAAAACAGCACCCTTCACTTGCAAAGTTACTTGTTGTTACTCTTGATGTTGGGAAGCTAGGTACAAAGACAGTTGTAACAGGTGCCAGGAATATAAGTGTCGGAGATTATGTTCCCTATATTGCCTTGGGGGGGAAAGTGCCGGTGAATGCTTACCCTAACAAATTTGATGGAATTATACGTAAACGCAAGTTTGGAGAGATAATATCCGAGGGGATGCTGTTAAGTGAGTACGAACTAGGTTTTTCAGATGACAACAGCGGAATACTAATCTTACCTTCTACGTACAAGGGGGAGGGGGCTAAAACGGGTATGGAACTTGCGCGCTATCTTAACTTGGAAGATGCACTGATAGAGATAGAAAATAAGGCCTTAACGCACAGGGGTGACCTTTTTTCTATTTTGGGGTTTGCCTATGAATTGGCTGGTATTCTAGGATTAAATATTGTGTTACCTGCGTGGTGGTATACAAAGACAAGTAACAGCTGGCCCAAGGCAGCTTACAATGTTAGTTTTGAGGACTCTTCGTTTGTGAAACGTTACATGCTGATGCATCTTGTATGGCCGAATCGTGCAACGGATCTTGATTTAAAGGTTTTCCATTATAAATACGGTAATAAGGTGCATTCAAAGATCGTCGATTTCACCAACTATTTAATGTTATTGACTGGCCAGCCCGTACACGCTTTTGATTACGATAAACTATTAGAATTTGCTGAAGTTAAGCGAGAGGAAAACTTACACTTTCAAGTGCGCATGGCTAAGGAAGGCGAAAAGTTACTGTTATTAAACGGGGAGGAGGTTAGGTTTGATAAGAACCACAGGGCATTAATTATAAGTGTTAATACTAAACCTGTTGCCATTGCAGGGGTTATGGGAGGGCTTGTTACGGCAGTAGATGCAAATACAAAAGAGGTGATGTTAGAGATCGCAACTTTCTCTAGTGTTTTTGTGCGACGTTCTATGATGAGTATGGGCATATTTACAGATGCTGGTACAATATTCTCTAGGCAACAGGATCCGGAGAAAATTACTGGTATAGCCAAGTTTGTTAGCAGACATGTTGATAAGACTATCGGGGTTATAGACAGATATGAGCATAAAGCGGGTTCTCAAAAGGTGACTGTAAATCTTTCACGTGTTTCTAGCTTTATTGGAACCAGAGTTAACAAAGAAGATGTGATGCGATTAAGAAACATTGGTTTTGACGTGATTAATGTGAACAAGAAGAACACATATAGTGTTGATGTCCCTTCGTGGCGTCGCGACGTGCAATTATGGCAGGATGTAGCGGAAGAAATCGTGCGCATAAAAGGATTTAATAGTATAGAACTGAAGCCGTTGCAATTTGGGTTAAAACGGGCAAATGTGCAAAGCGAGCTCTTAGCCGGAATGAAAGCAAGAAGGTTTCTTTCAGGAATGGGACTTATTGAAGTAAATAATTATAGTTTTGTTGGAGATAAGCTATATTCTAAATTGGGGCTCAAAACAAGTAATTTGTACAATATTGTTAACGCGGTATCAGAGGATGTGCGGAATATGCGGGCGTTTTTGGTTCCACAGTTTCTACCTATTGTTCAAAGAAACATTTCGCTAGAACAAGAGATTGCGGCTTTTGAAATCGGGCGAGTCTTTTACCGTCCTAAAGGATATGATAGTACCAGGTTGCGAGGGCGGCTTGTAAAGGTTCCGCGTGAGCATACCAATGTTGGAATAATCTTGTGGAGTCGGTTTAATAGATATTCTATTTTTGATCTTAGACGTTATATACTTGGTCTTTTGGTACATCTCGGGTACGACGCAGTAATTACAGATATAAGCGATAGATTTAATCTATCTGCCTATTTTGAAGAACTTAGTATACTTTTTAACCCATATGTTGTAGGTGGTATTACTGTTAACGACGAGGTAGTAGGGTTATTAGGTATATTAAAAAGTGAAGTTGCAGGTTATTTCGGAATAGGGGATCCAGTATACATAGCTGAATTGGATCTTTCTTATTTGTTACAGCTGCCTCTAAATCTGAAGCCTCAATATAAGGTTTTTAAGCAACCTCCTGTTTACCAGGATTTGTGTTTCGTGGCGCCCTCTGATAAGCCTTATGAAAGATTATACAGATTAATTTATAATGAGAGCAGAAAGATTGAAGCAGAGTTTGGGGTTAAGGTTGTTGTTAGCCCTATAGATATATATATTAC
>WFZN01000020.1 GCA_015489555.1 Candidatus Dojkabacteria bacterium
ATACTTGTACTGTGTGGGGGCGGCGGGGCCGAAGGCCCCGCCGCCCCCACAACCTTACCAAACAAATTCCCTACCTAAACACCAAACCCGTAATGAATTATAATACCCTATGAAGCTTTTATACAAAAAATCAAGCAACCTACTAACATTTAGCGACAAAAACCCCCAATTTGGAATACTTATTAACGCAAATCCTCTTACCAACAAAATACAAACCTTACTAGAAAAACACACAGAACAAACGAATCTCGCTCCCTACTCTACAGATCTTAATATATTTAATTTAATTTCACGAATAAAACCCTTAACAAAAGATATAAAAGAATTTATTACAAAACATAGCATAACCACCCTTTTTGACATAGCAAATAATCTGCCAGGAAACTCTTTGCTTGAACGCGAATTTTTGCTACACACAGTAGGAGCACTTATTAAAGACTCAAACTATTTTTATACTTATTTACCAGGAGAATACTCCGTAAAGATACCCCAAGGGGTACATATAAAACTTTTTAATACTCCCATAAAACACGCTCTTATTAGTTATCAAGATATAAAAATATTAGTACTTTCGCAAAACCAAAAAGAAGAACCTATTAAGTTTAATATAGAATACAATGTAATAATTGGAGACGGAGCTACCCTTTCTTTAGTAGAAAATATACTAAATACAAATCTTATTGTAGCCATAGACAACATTAATACTCTTCAAGCCAAGGCAGGAATAACAGAATACACCAAAACAAAAAACGTAAAAATAAACCCTAAAACCATAAAAGAAACCCCAACCTTACAAGTTATACTATTAGACTAAACCTTACCCAAGCCAACGCGTTACACCCACAAAACCAGCAAAAGTAACACACTAAGCAACCTAACCAATACCAGATTACCAATACATCAAAACATATATCATAAAGGGTATACCCAAATAAAGCTAGATCTAAAACCTTTAGAACTTGTTACCTAACTATATACACAATGTATAACCTACAACTTACGAAGCTGTTTTACAAACTCCTCTAAACGCTTTTGCAAATAAACCTCCTTAAAACGCTCTTTACTTGACTCAATAGCTGAAACTATCGCCTTAAACAGTATAGATGCCTTTTTAACCTTATCTTGATCTTTCCAGTCAAGCTCTACGAGCATATTCTCTAAGGCACTAATCTGCCCTTTTACTCTATTTAAAGAATCTAGCAATTGTTGCTCTGTAGATTTTTTGCTAACCATATCCTATTATAATATACCCCCGGGGGTATGTCAACACTAACTAATATACGTTAATTTAAGTTGCAACAGCCACAATCCTAAAACAAGGTATACCCCCACTATTTACTCTATAATATCTATATATGAAGCTTTTACAAACCCAACATAATAACTCTCTTTTAAAAATCCTAAAACCCCTTACCCTACTTATAGCAATTGCACCAATATTAACCCTACTCTACCTTATTGTTAGCGGCTTTAATATGGCAATAGTTATTAAGCAAAGTACTAAAAATAAACTTGTCTACAACAACTACAAAAAAGTTTGGGATGGAAAAGAAAAAACAATTAAATTGACCCCCATAGAAATTACCTACTTTACTCACAACGGCATAACTTTAAGTATTGGCAAAAACCAAAATACCCTATGTGTGTCGTATTACCCCTTAAGTTTTTATAGATCACGCTACTTTATATATAATGAAAACTTTTTAAAAGCATATAATAACCACTTTGAGTGCGCAAAGAATGTAATATCTGCAAACCCACAAGATGTTACAAATATTACAACTTCTAACCTAGTTATAGATACCCCAGATCAAACCCTAACCACAGGCTATATAAAGGGCATAAAACTTTGCTACAAACAAAGATGTGCACTTGTTTACAAAATAGACAAACTAAAACCCAAAAACTACCTAGATGCAGGCACAGTACGCAAATGGGGGTACCAAAAATACATGAGCCAGCGCCTAAAACAAGCTCCCAAGGCTACAATATCAGAATACGTTAAAGACTTTTACCTTAATACAGACGGGTTATTACTTTATACAGATGGTCGCGTAGTAGCAATAAGCCTAAATAGCAAAGGCGATAGTTTTATAAGTAATCCACAATATTTTCTACAAGATAACAAAGACTGGAGTAAAGCACACCCACTTAGAATCTGTGGTAATACATTTCACTATATAAAAGACTACAATAGTTATAAGGCAGCAGAGCAAGAACTACTTTATATACAACTTACGTGTAGTGATTAGTACAAATCAGAGTGTACGCCCAGCACATAACCCTTTGATCAACCCTATCTGTTATACAACGGTATATTCGTATACTTTGAAGACAACCTAAAACCAAATTATTTAAAAACCTACGCCCTACTCCACTCTCACCCATAACAACTTGATATAGGACTAATTTATGGTATAATTGGGGTATGAGAAGCACTAGAACTGAAACTATTCGTAGACCATCAGCATTAGAAATGTTAGCAAGATCAAGTAAGCCGCAATCTATAGTGCTGAGGGTCATAGGTGCCCTAACCCTAGTTGGTATCGCGATAGGGATACTACGCCCTGAGGTTAATGCCAATAATGGTACAGTGACCCTACATCCGCTATGGGGGTCCGAAATAAGCTGGCAACTTCCGGAGTTTGATATACCAGAGATACCCGAACCAGCACACGGCTTAATACCTGGCGACCCCCTCATTGTAGAAGCCGCAGATACACGAGATCTACATACAGCGACAGCGACTGCGCCCTTCACTCCGACGCCAGCTCTAGTAACGGGTAACGAAGGGACACCAGACACTGATACAACTGCAGCCAAGAAAAGTGATCCTGACGCTGAACAACCCGATAAACAACGACCAGTTGATCCGGTAGCTGGTGCTCAAAAACTACAACTTGCTACCCAAGATGGTATGGCTGTAGAAACAGAAGATGTAGAAGCCGAACCAACCCCCGCGGCCAGCGCGGAAGAAGAAGTTGACCTTGCCCAACTTAGCACCGAAGAGATTATCCAGCGTATTCAGGAGAAGGTCAAAGAGCCCAAAGAGGGGGAGGTAAGACTGTCTTACATTTACAACGGCGTAATGGGTCCAGCAGCCGCTGCAAAGCGGAGTGTCGAAGAAATTCTGAAATTCGCCGGCATCTTTGATGAAATCACGGAATTGGTTGCCCGAGACAAAGAAGAGGTAATTATCTATGTAGAAGGGCACGGCTGGTATGCAAGTAGGAATAAGTGGCAGTTCGATGTTTTTAATCCTAAGTTTTGTATGATTCCAGAGGGTGTTTTGAAGGCCAGAGATACCCTTTTGTTGAATCAAAGACAGCCCTATATCTATCTAAACCGCGATGCCGAACTCTTTCTTGATGGTAGGAAATTAGAACAAGCAGGATATGTCGCGAGTGGAGTCCCAGGAAAAACGTTTGGCCACGATTCAAGAATACAAGAAACCGACACGGATGTATATGTTCTCCGCGGTGATGGCTCTCTCGTCGTAGCCCATAAGTTGCATTCTCGCTTTTTAGACTATACTGACAGGGTAGATACTTTTTATTGGGAACTAACTCCGATAGACATCAATGAATCACAAGCAGCCGCTATTTTTAGGCAGTGTCAAGTAAACCGATAAAGTTTACAAAAGCGTTGCTTGAGTTGAAGAAGGACAGACTTTATGTTATTCTTTATATATGAAAATTACAAGATGGGCAATCCCCATACTCGTATTTACACTATGGCTACTTGTGTCCCCAGGGAGAGTAAGAACCTTCCGAGTATATGCTCAAGGCGCGTGCTGGTGGTGCGAATGTTGTCAATACGAGTGTAGTAGTAACTGCGGCTCCTATGGACCAGTTTCGTCCAAAAGTGAATGTATCAGCGTATGTAATTCAATAGGCCAAAACTACTGCGGAGAGTTGTCCTGCTCAGGCCCAACCCCTACACC
>WFZN01000021.1 GCA_015489555.1 Candidatus Dojkabacteria bacterium
CCATTATAAGGTAGTTATTGTATATTTTACTGAGGGATTTGCACACAAAATTTCTAACTTGCTACGCGAAAGTAACTTTGAGGTAGGTCTTGTAAAAGTTAAAAACTCCTTAAGGGCAAATCTGCGCGAAGTATTTAGAGTAGCTGGCTACAGACACATAGTTATTTTTGAAGTAGATTTAGCAGATTTTAAAAAAAGCTTGTCATTATATGCCTTGCTTAAGTTTGGTGGGGTTAAAGTTGTAGCAAGCAGTTTAGGTAATTTATCTTCTAGGCAAAGATTAGTGCTAGGATATCTACAGAACTACTCTAGCTTAAATTCTATAGCAGATGTTATAAAACGTGAGTTTACAACATTAAGTGATAATGACCTGTTTACTTTACAATTTGAAGAGGGTTTTTCAGAAGTAGAATATAAGGATACAAAATTACGTGTGGCATACTACACTCGTTGGCATAAAGATAACTCTAAGCCACTGTTAGTATTTTTTCACGGAATTAGTGCAAGATTCTATACCTATAAAATGCCGATGCAAAAGTTTTCAAAGCACTACTCTATTTTAGGGGTTGATCTACCACTTCACGGGTTAAGTTCTGATACACCAGAACCAACCAGTTTAGATACATTTTCAGATATTGCATATGAAGCGGTCAAAAAAATATTGGTAAAACATAAGATACCCTATAAACGGGTAATATTTATAGGACATTCTGTTGGAGGAGCTGTTGCATTATATAGTGTAGCAAAGCTTGAAAAAATGGGCTTAAAACCAAAACAATTAGTGCTTTTAAATCCTGTAGGTATTCCATTTTCGGAGAGCATAATGAAACTTTTGTTGCGTGGAATCACTGCGCGTATTCTATTCTCAAAAACGTACATTAAACACAGAAAGGTTTTGCAAAAGGTTGCAAGAGAAGTAGTTTTGTTTGATGTTGACAAGATAGTAAATGGCGGTGGTTTCGGTTATTTTATGAAGGCTACGTCTTACATGGTAGTTAATGGATTAAAGAATATATCAAGTTATGATATACGTACACCTACCCTATTGGTTTATTCGTACAAAGACGCTTTTTTAAAAGAAAAATACGTACTTGAATTCTCGAAATTATTTAGGTGTTTAAGATTAAAAGAGATAAACGAGCCGCATGACTGGGTAGTAATAAATGAAGAAAAGATAGAAGATATTATTAAAGAGATGTTAGGTAGATAATCGTATATATGGGTTTTAGCTAGTTTGGCTTTTAATTACCACCGGGGTAAAGGGCCCTTTCACAACATTTGATTGGTGTGCTATTCTTTTAGAGGTTGGCTCTGATGTTATATCTTCATAGTGTGCTATCGTAAGGCGCCATATTTCTTGATGGAAAGTGGCTGGGTTTAGCCCGAAGTAATTATATGCATATTTTTCTATTACCCACCAAGGTAGGCCGTGTTCTACCGCGTCTTTTAAGAATTCACTAAATGGTCGTTTTTCGCCGTTTTCTGTGGTAAGTTGTATGGTTTGGCTCATAAAGGTAATAGAATTTTTATCTCCTAAGGATTGCTTGTTGGTTAAATAGTCAATGGCTAACTGGTTTTCAGCTTCTATATAGGTTAAATACTGTTTTACTATGTTTTCGTAATTTTCTCCTAAGGACTTTTGTAATAGGGTGCGTATGTATGGGTTACGGCGGGCAGCCTTTAACAATTCGTTAATTACTTTTTCGTAGGCTTGTATTAATTCTTCACGGTGTTTATAAGCATTAAAGTCTCCAAAATTTAGGTGTTTCTTAAAGTTTATAAGGGACCCATATTCTTGAGCTATTTGGTTATATTTTTCTTGTAGGTTATTAAAGGCCTGCTCAAGTTGGGAGTTTGGATGACTGTTGTGTAAATACTGCTCTATATGTAATGCTCGTGTAGTTATTTCTGCTAATAAAGGGGGTATTATTGCAGTATTCACAAAGGCTTTTCCTATCGGAGGCATACCGTCAGGGTCGGTATATTCTATTCTGTGAGGTTTACTTCCTATTCTGTTTCTGTATTCACTGTAGGCAATATTGGTAATATCTGTTATTATTCTGTTTTCGTCTCTTCTTACTGCTACTTGGGCAGTTCTACCTATAAATGGTATAGGCCCTGTGCGTTTTGGATGGGCAGAAAATGCAAGCTGTGCGTAAGTCAACCATTCTCCTACTCTACTTGGTACAATTATTTCGCTTCCTGGCCTACCCTGGGGTACAAATGATTGCAGGGCTTGGCGTACGGAAAATACATCCTTGTTAACTTCGCCCCACAAAGCCGAACCAAAAAAGTTAAGAGGAGCAGCACTTAGTAGTATTGGATAACTATTTGCGTCAAAGATAATTACTTTTTGTTCTTGACCGTCTAAGTTTGTAACGTGGGTAGCCATCTGGATTGATGTATGGGTTGCTGAAACGGGAAAGGCTAAGGCAAATGTTTGTCCAGGGGTAAGCTCGTCTAGGTTTATTCCAAAATGGTTGGCAAGTTCTTTTTTAAGTTGTTCGTGCCATTTTGGGAATTTCCCTAGATTTGTATTTAAATCTTCATTAGGAGTTTGAATCCACACTTTGCGTTTAAGTGTATCTGCTAGGGTTTGTGCCATACGGTTTACATATTCTGCAACCAAACCGGATAATAGATTAGATAATATATCTACCCATTCTTCTTTTGCTTTTGGCCTTAAGGGGGTAGCTCCAGAAAAACTTATACTAGGTGGGTAAACATGAAATCCTATTTTTGGGCTGGAAGCAAACTGCTTATCTTTATATTGGGTTATAGCAACTTGTAACTCTATTAATCGTTTCAAGATCTCTTCATATCTATCCGGCTGGGCAAGGGTAAACGGTTCACTTTGTGCCTCAACCATTGCTGCAAGCAGTTCTTGAAACATTTCGCCTAATGGGTGCCCTTCTGGAAGACTTGTAACAAAGTTGATTATATCTTCTCCTAGTAACCCAGTTAGAAAGGCCTCTACTTCTATACCTGCTGTTACGGCGCTTATTTGCTCGGGAGCCCCTGTTATATTTTGCCTTAGAACTTCTTTTATTTTGTCAGGGTCAATTAATATTACTGCAGACTCCATTACGCTTGCAGAAGGTCGTAGTACTATTTTACCTTCTTCTACTTGCTCTGGGTGGGGGGCTTTAACTAGTTCTTTCTCTTTACCTACAAATAATTTAACTGCAATTGGTTTGTTATTTTCGTCAAGATAGATCTTTACAACTGTTGGACGGTCTGGGTAGTTTATGTTTTCGTCTAAATCGTTTTCAAATCCAGTGGACGTTTGCTGTACGTTCTGTACAGCAAGGTACAGTTTTGCAAGTTCTTGTACTTGGTTTTCATCAAATAGATCAGGTATACCTAATTTAGTAAGCATGTCAAAAACTAGTGTTTGACTTTCCTCAAGAGTCGTAGGCGGACTTTCCCTTGAAAGATCAACACCATTAATACGTGCGAAATCTAAGAATCTCCCGGTTATTAAGGTAGCAATAAAATCAAAATGAGTGAATTCTTTGTTTTGTCGTAAAGATTGTAGGATTTCTCTTAGTTGCTTGGCTGTTAGGTTCTCTATGTTAAATATAAATTCCCCGATTAATTGTGCCAGTTGAGGGTTTATTCTATCATCCTCGGGAGTGTGTGATTCGGATTGTTCAGGCTGTTTCGTGCTAGCAAGATGCTTTGCAATTTGTGTGTACGCTTCTTTATCAGTTGTTAGTAACCACAGGGCGGCTTTATGGGATATACCAAGTTCACGTGCGATTTCTTTTACGTGTTTTGCTGCTTGCTCAGGGCTAAGTATTTCCCATTGTTCTTCTGATTTTTTAGCTGAGTGATCGTTTTCTGCGTTGGCGGCTTGGCCTAAGTCAAGCTTATTATCAGGAGTGCCTGTAGCAGCATCTGGTTTCATGTAGACTGGTGTTTCACCAAATTTATTCCATTGCTCATCCTCAATGCCCTGTAAAATTAACTTTTAGGCTAGTTGGGGGATAGTATACCAGAAAGCGGCGATAATTACAAGGGGCTGAGGGGATATAGGGCATACTACCTTAAATACTCTCTACTTCAAAACTAAAAGCCAGTGACGATAGTCCAATTTCGTAAGATTTACGGGTGTACGGAGAATGGTGCTTGCGGCTGACTGTGGCTGTCTATAAACTCTCTAATTTCTGTGATACGGCTTTTTGCTGTGGTTGCAATTTCTTGTAGTTCTAGTAATAACTGTTGGAGTTCTTTCAGTCTTTTAAGAAGTCTTTCTTCTCGTCTTCTGAGCCTCTTTAGTTTTTGGGGTAGATCCTCCGTTGTCCTGGTGATTTTTGCTATGTCACCAGGGTTTTGCCAAATGGCTCTTTTTGGATTCATGAGTGAAAAGGCAATTTTGAGAATCGCTTGCCATACTTCGTAGTATCGAAGTATTTCGTTTTCTACTTCTGTGTCACCCACGGTACTTGCACTCTGCGCTGTATCTTCAGGGGAGGTTTGTTGGTGTTCGGTGTTAGCTTGTTGGAGGGCTGCTTTTAGTGTTTCGATAAATTGGGCGTAGGGCACAGGCCTTCTAGGAGTAGGTAGTTTATCATATTGAGTCCTAAGAGGGAGAGGCGCCCTAGGGTAAGGGAGTATGGGCCTTAAATAAGGTTCTAATCTGTTTATAATCTTTATCAGTATATTAATTCGTGTTTCTCGTGTCATTGGTGGGATGGTGTCATCGGGATTTAATATATTGAGTATGAGAGCTGCTAGGTAGATGTCTATATCTAGCTTGGTAGGTTCCCTGCTTGGGGGCGTTTGTAAGGTTCTTCGTGCATTCATATGCCAGACTTGGGATTGCTCTACTCGGGATTGCCATATAAGTGCCTTTTGGATGCGCAGGACGCCTTTATCCTTTAATCGCTTGGCAAGCTTTTCAAGTTCCGTGGGATCCATAACGGCAAAGTAATTAATATACCTTCTCAGCGGTGAGTCAGCTGGTCGTCCCGATTCGGTGTACGTTTCACTGGCTTCAGACGCAAGTTCTAGGATCAGATTTCGTAATGCTTTTGTGTCTGCTTCGGTATGTTTGCCATGTCCGAGGTCGTCTGTATAAACATACTGTAGCAAAGATACTATAAAAAGAGCTAGGTTCTCTGCACCCCTTTCTGGGGTTCTCTCTTTTGGGGGAGAGGTTTTTCTGATAGGAGAAATCAGCGGTGATAGGGCTGGTATGTTGTATTCACCCAGTGCAGTCACTATGGCAAGATGAGGATTAGGAGGTACTTTCTTTGGATCTTCTACTCTCACTGGGGGTGATAGCGTATATATTAGTTGGCGTAGTAATTGTCTTAGTCCTTCGTTTCTTAGCCTTACTGAAGTTTGTAGTAAGTGCACTGGATTTGTTTGCCTTATTTGGTTATCGGGGTTGTCCGCGTCGGTGGGTTTAAAGGAAGATCGGTCTTTTGCGTACTCTGTTTCTTCTTTCCCTCGCGAGTCCGTTGTTGTCATGAGTCCGAGGAGTTTTCGTGTCTTGGCGGTTAGTTCGGTTAGTTCGGTGAGATCCAGCCGGATTTGCTCAATGGCTTTTGCTGTATCTTGGAGGGTTGCGGCTACCCAGGGTTGTAACGGGGGAGTTTCTCTAGCCCATTGGATCGCATCTTCGGCACCGATGAATGCTGGGGTGAATTCGAACTCATTACGGCCCATAACAAAGTATTATACCATGCGTTGTGGTGAGCTAACCCGAGTACTTAATGCTACTCTGCCAACCTATTACCTATAAAACCCTTAGCATCACTCCCAACGCTATTCTGTACCACCCAAATATGTACCATTTTTTATCTTTTAGATACTCTAAAAGGGCTTTGGCAACTATAAAGCTGGTTATAAGGGCTATTAAACTTCCCAAAACTAAGTTTAATAATTGGGTTGTGGTTAAGGTAAAGATTGGGTATTTTACAAGTTTTAAAAAGCTTGCTCCTAAAATCGTGGGTACTCCTAGTAAAAATGAATAAATTACTGTATCTTTGCGTTTGTATCCTAAAAGTAGCATTATTAAAAAGACACTACCTGCTCGTGATACACCAGGAATTATTGCCAAAAGTTGAAAAGCTCCTATTAAAAACGCATCACGTAACGTTATATCTGTAAGATTTTTTTTAAGAACAAGTTTTTTTCTTGTTATAAGATACTCAACCAGAATAAATCCTACTCCCCCTAAAATTAAAGTGTACGGAATTAAAGC
>WFZN01000022.1 GCA_015489555.1 Candidatus Dojkabacteria bacterium
ACATTAAAAATAAGCTTGCAGAAAGCATGGCAGGCAGGGCTATTTATTACACATTATATCCGTTAACCATGAAAGAGTTTCTAGTACAAACAGAACTAGTGGAATCACCCCTAGAATTTACCAGCCCATATGAATTCCTTGGCGAATTTTTGCCACAAAGGGCTATTTTAAAAGACTCCCAACCCTCAGAAGCTTTAGAGCTTATAAATTTCGGGAATTTTTCTGTTAGACAAATACTGGAGTACTGGCTACTATTCGGCTTTTATCCAGAGGTTACAAATCTATCACTTGTACAATCTAAAATAGAATATTTAGAGTACTTGGCAGACTCTGCCGTATTTAAAGATATAATTGAGCTTGATTTAATAGAAAATCGTGCGAAAGCAAAGGAGTTGCTTACTTTATTAGCATATCAAATCGGGAATATTATAAATTACGCGGAGTTGTCGCGTTCCTTAGGCATAAGTATACCAACAGTGCAGCGTTATATAGATATTTTTGAAAAAAGCTTTATTATCTTTAGGTTATATCCATTTGTTGGAACCCGCCGAGACGAAATTATAAAATCTCCCAAAGTCTACTTTTGGGATGTTGGCTTAAGAAATGCCGTAATTAAGAATTTTAACCCGTTAAGTGCACGTAACGATGTTGGAGCACTATTTGAGAACATGATAATTGCAGATATCTTAAAAGATATAGCCTATAACCAAGATCTAACATTACAAACTTTTTATTGGAGAACTAAAAACAAAAGTGAAGTAGATTTAGTTTTAAAAAGACAAAACGACCTGTTAGGGGTAGAAATAAAATTCAAAAAAGGCGCTTTTTCTAGGGCTTTTAAAAACAGGTATCCTAATGCAGAAACACTGGTATTTTCGCCAAAAAATTTGTTTACAAATTGGGAGAGGTAAAAAGTAAATGCACAACCCTATTACCATAACACTGCTTACCTAATCCCCAACTCCTGTTTTGCGCGCTGCTTGGCAATTTGTTGTAACACTTCTTCCTTTTTCATTAAAGATACTAGATATTCTGCTTTTTTACCCCATTCTTCGGGAGTTGGGCCGTTGTACTTGTACGCAATAACACGGGGTTCTCTCCAACCTAAATCATAATAATAAACCCTAAGCCGGTAAGCTACATAATAAATTGCATCCTCAAAAGAGTTAAACCCAATATTTCCCCAACCAAAAGGGTTATAGGGTCTAAACAAATATCGGCCCCCCGAACTTTCTATAATAGATATAGCAGGCATAAGGCGATAATCTAACCCATACCTGTCAGACGCTTCCACAAGAACACGGGCATAATGATACAAGGGGGGATAACCGTATCTTGCATACAACTGCTGAATCTGCTGAACCTTTAACTCCTTTAGATACTTTTTAGCAAGCAATTGGTAGCGCTCGCTCTGGGTGGTAAAAAGTTGAGGATTACTGTAGTTGCTGATATGGCTTTTACTTATAACAACGTCACCCTTATCTGGACTGTGATCATAGGCGTATATCTCTTCTATAGGAAACGTAACCTGATGATCTGTAGCCCCTAGGACTCTGCTTGAAAAACTTAGGGTCATTTTACCCCTGCTGATCCATATATCTTGCCATATAACCAAAACAAAAATTGTTACACCAGCCAAAATACCAAACACAAAAGCGAATCTGTTAAGTTGTTTCCAAAATTGCTCTTCAAACTCTATCATATAGGGTATTATAATATGGCATGGAGATATCAATACAAGATACCCCCAATACCGCTTTTGATATGAATACCAAGTTAGCACATGACGATACTGCTTCGGCAAAGCAACACAACCCTTTTACATCTTTTTTCTCGTGGTTTTTTGACATAGCAAAAGATATATTAAAAGTCTCTATAGCGCTCGTTAATAATGTTTTTGCTACTTTTTTTGATATTATTGTTGGAATAATCCATATGCTTACATATTTTTTTAAAACCCTCTCAACGCTTGCCTTGCCACTTACGATTATTGGTGGAATTATGCTTGTTAAGTATGGAATTCCTAAGGTGAGCTCTCCCACACTGAATCTAGACAATAAATTACTTTACAGTTTACCTTTACCAGATTATGTTAAACAATTTATTCCTATTTCTACTCCTGCCCCAGGTAATACCCTGGTAAAACAGCTATCAGACCAAACTAAAACAGTAGTTACTATACTACGTAGCAATGCAGACCCTGTTACATTTATTTGTGACACTGCGGTATCTAATGTAAAAGTTATAAAAGGCTTACAAAAACACTCTCCTCTTGGCAAAAACGAGTGCATGTTTTTTGTATTTCAAGAGCCTACTCAAATTCCTTTTTGGACAAAGGACATGTTGTTTAATATAGATATACTTTTTGTAACACAGAATTTAGTGGTAACTAAGATATTTCACGATATTCCCCCTTGTAACACCGAGGCTTGCCCAGCTTATGCTCCCAAAAACAAATATCAGTTTGTAATAGAAATACTTGGAGGCCTCTCAAAAGAGCTTAACATACAAGAAGGAAACACTGTTACAGTAGCAGTTCTCCCTCATAACTAGGGGGGATTGGTACACCCAATAAGGTGAGTACTGTTACTCCAACGTCGGCGAGTTTGCCGAGCTTGGGGGGGCGCGGCCGAAGGCCGCGCCCCATAACCACAAAAGGAACAGGATAAATAGAGTGCTCCGTATCAATAGCCCCGGTAACCGGATTTAAAACTTCTTCAACATTACCATGGTCGGCCGTAACAATCAATATACCATTTTTCTCCCAAACTTTGCGGGCAACAGCCCTTACACAGCGATCGATATGCGTCATCGCCTCTATTGCTGCCTTTAAATTCCCTGTATGTCCAACCATATCGCCATTGGCAAAATTAACAAGAATAAAATCATAGATTCCCTTATCAATAGCAGCTATTACATTCTTTGCTATCTCGTATACCTTCATTTTAGGATTCTCATCAAACGACAACGTATGATCTGTAGGAACCAAAATGCGATCTTCGTTCTTATACACAACATTCATACCCCCGCTAAAAAAATACGTAACATGGGGAAATTTGACAGATTCAGCCACCCTAAGTTGCTTAAGTCCATAATCTGACACAACCTTACCGACATTGTCTCCTACCATAACCTTAGGAAAGATATTTAACAATTTGCCCACATACTTGTTTCCATAATAAGTCATAGTTACATAAACAACATCTCCGGGGCTTAAAACCCTAGAAAAATACTCAAACTCTGGCATAACAAAAGCCTCTGTAAGCTGTATCATCCTGTCAGCCCTATAATTGAACGTAATTACAACATCACCCCTTTTTATGGGTCTATTCTCAGGAAAATCTAACACAAACGGGGGTAAAAACTCATCACTTTCTACCTGTTTATAAGCAGCTTCTATCGCTACAGTCCAATCTTTGACTCTTGTACCTTTATGTTGAGTAATTAGATCATACGCTTTTTTAGTATAATCCCACTGTCTATTTCTATCCATTGCATATCTTCTGCCTATAATTGTAGATATATGCACGTTTTTTATTCCATATTTATATAAGAAATTCTGAAAATCCAGAAAATACGATATAGCCGATCGAGGAGGAGCATCTCTACCATCTGTAAAGGCATGCACATAGATAGGCACGTTTACTTTATAGAGCTTAAAGAATAAAATTAGGGCATAAAGGTGTTTTATATCTGAATGAACCTGACCATCGCTAAAAGCTCCCATAATATGGATTGCACGGCTTCCCTTCGATACATAACTACTTAAACGCTTTAAAACCTTGTTTTTAAAAAACGCACCAGACACAATCGACTTGTTAATTCGGGGTAAATCTTGATATACAATTTTCCCTGCCCCTATGTTCATATGACCGACTTCGCTATTGCCTTTAACCTTCTCAGGTAAACCTACATATGTAGAACTTGCATGCAAAAGTGCTGTTGGAAAATTATCCCAAAGCTTCTCCAATGTTGGCGTAGGAGCCAAAGCCACTGCGTTACCTTTATATGGTTTAAAACTACCAACCCCATCAAGAATAAGCAAAACTACGGGCCTATTACCCCTACCAACAACCTTATCCGCAGGTGTTAATTTTGTGACAACCGACATACATAGATTATACTACTGTTAGTTTAATACCCCAAGTATTGTCAAGAGGGGGCGTGGGGCAAAGTGGTAGCACTAACCATTCATTATTTTATTTGATGGTTTAAAATCGCTTAGTTACACGCAAAAGCATAGCGCAAAATATGTAACTTTGCCCCACACCCCCAAAACAAAAACGAAACCAAAGTCTATCCTGTTTTAGCGAAACGCCCAATTATGGGCACCTTGCTTAGTGCCTGCAACCCAATTTTACCTAATGCTCCCTCTTGGATACCAAACATCTGCGTAAGCATGGTTTCTGCACTAGCTGCCATATTAAGAAGAACTAAAAAAGTAATTATTGGGACATTCAACATTATGGTAATAATCTCCTTTGCTCCTCCCAGCTGTGCATTCAGTATACCCCCTGTCAATAAAGAAAGCACGTCTGTTCCTGTTGTAGATATCCTTAGCTTTGCTACAAACCACACAATAGGTAATACAACTACCATCATCCCCAAGTTAACCAAAAAATATGCAAAAGCAGGAGCCAAACTACGGGAGAACATCCTCTTAATCCAACTTTTATACATACCTTCATTACCGGGAATCACCCCTAACATAAACACGAGCGGGCCAAATATTATATCAATAGACATCATCAAATATGTTTTTATCAATGATACGAACAAACGGATGATGCTCAATAATGCCGCTACCATGTAAAACAGTCCTATAAATAAACCAAACAACCATGCTATGCCTCGCCCCCAAAATGAGGCAAAATCGCCAATTACATCATGTCTACCCGAAATCCCCATAAAATTATCTATAGCTCTAAACACACCACCAAGGGGTACGCTTAAAATCCCTGCCCCTATCCACATCGCGTAATGTATAGCCCAAAGTGGCGCTCCAAACGTCCCTGCAAAACCCAATCTACCGACGATTTCTCCTAGTCCCTTCCCTACGTCTAGACTAACTAATCTTACATTCTGATCCCAAACAAAATCAGCAGTCTGTAATAAACCTCCTGGAAACGCTATAACACCTTTTAAATCCAACACATTTAGCCAGAAATTTAAACCGTTATATGGAATATAATCCGAATTATCTCCCCTGTTACCGCCAGTAACCTCAAAATACACATTCTTAACCAAGTTCCCCTGCCATAAAATAAAAAACTTACTTAAATTAAAAAACAAAACCCCTATACCAAAGCTTAAAAATGCTCCAATGTATCCAATCACCAGATTTCTTAATACCATCATAACAGTTATCGGAGTTTGCCCTTTTATCTTTTGATTAAATATTATTGCTATTCCAACAGCCATTAAAACCAGCACAAATACTCCACTTACTAGTTTAAAGACCTCAAGCCAAAATACTCCGACAAAACGTGCAAGCACACTATAGGTATTACTTGCATCAGGAGGGGACCCTATTAACAAAAAAGTTGCAGCGTTTACCCTAGTGTCTGTTGTATTTATAATGTCTGACACCTGTTTTGGAACAAAGTTTTGTGCATAAAACCTGCTCCCTACCCCATCTGGCATGTATAAAGGTGCTTTCATAAGCGCAAGCGAAGCGTCATAAAAGGTAGGAAAAACCCCTTTATAAGCGAAATACTCTGCCAAGCTCATGTTACGACTACTAGTTTGCTGTGCTGAAAATACAGAAGGATCATAACTACCCCCAAGATAAGTGTACATAACCAAACCTATATTCGTAAAAAAATCAAATGTATGCGAAAAGCTTGAAGGTTCATCAGATTGCTGTACCCTTGCGGCCACATCTTTAGCGATCAGAATCATTCTTCTTATAAATGGCTCCCTGTCGTATTCTGCATATTGTTGTAATAGAGCTTCTGCCTCAGGGTCTGTGGGTTTATCCTGTTTCTCTTCATCTGTTGGAGCAGATAAACTACTTACCCCCCCTGAATCACCAATTTCTACCTGCGTACCCTGGTTGTCGGAAGATGCCTGGGCTTTTATCGAACAATCACCTGGATAAATAACTACCATAAAAAATAGAAGTATTATCCCAATGACACCTAGAAAATAGCGATTTTTACTCTTAAACATACTCTAGTTATTATAACTTACTC